>CAYYAV010000040.1:0-1521 GCA_964469865.1 uncultured Fusobacteriales bacterium
GATGTACTGAAACTATGGCATTATTGTCCTTAGCTGTTTTCAGTACCTTTATGGCTTCATTATCATCTATTCTCTGACCATAAGTCATATATATCTTATAACTTTCTATTCCTTCCTTTGTCAGTTCTTCCATATCTTTCAGCTTCCGATCATCTGCATCATAGGCTATCACTCCATGAAATGAGTAGTCTATGACAGCTTTCCCTCCTGCCAGTTCATGGTAATGCTCTATTCTCTCTCTCAAAGTACTGCCTTCCGGTCCCTGTCCGATATGATCCACTATAGATGTAGTCCCTCCACATGCAGCAGCTATCGTTCCTGTCCTGAAGTCGTCATTTGATACGGCTATCCCCACATCAAGGCTAAAATGGGTATGGACATCTATTCCCCCCGGTATTACATAGTTTCCTTTGGCATCTATTATTTCTCCTGCTTCTTCCTCTTCAATACTTATATTTTCTCCTATCTGGGATATAATACCGTCCCTTATATATATGTCACTCTTATATACATCACTTGCCGTAGCTATCAGAGCATTTTTAATCAGCATTGTAAATCATCCTCCTATTGAACTCATAATTCTTTCTTCTCTTTTATCAGTGTCTTTTTCATAGTCATTAAAGTCATGTTTCCTGTTTTTCGTATAAATTTCCCTTTCCACTATTTTTATAAGTTCTTCATCTGTCATACCCTTATTCCTGAAAAGCTCTTTTAAATCAATGTTAGCCTTATAGTAAAGACATTGTTTTATTTTTCCGTCAGATGTAACCCTTATCCTGTTACATGTATCACAGAAACAGCTGCTTAACGGAGAAATAAAGCCTATCCTTTTTCCTGTCCCCGGAATGCTGTAATACTGTGCCGGCCCTGTTCTCATTATTTCTTTATTTCCGGGGCTTCCTTCCACAGTTTCCTGTACTATCCTCATACCGGGATCTCCTTTTAATATTTCTATAATTTCCTCACTTTTCATCCCTTTCAGGTTTCTTGCACATCCTATGGGCATAAGTTCTATAAACCTTATATCTACATGATTTTCCATTGCAAATCTTACTAAATCCAAAATTTCATGGTCGTTTACTCCTCTTATAATTACAGTGTTAAGCTTAACTTCCATTCCATTATCCCTAGCTTTTCTTAAAGAGCCTGTCACTTTTTCCAGATCCCCTCCACGGGTAATTTTATTAAAATTTTCCTTATTTACAGAATCTATGCTTATATTTAATGAAGTAACGCCGCTTTCCATAAATTTATCCAGATATCTCTCCAGAAGCAATCCGTTAGTAGTTATGGCAATCTCTTCTATTTCAGGGATGGTACTTATCCTTCCTATCAGCTCATCTATCCCTTTCCTTATGAGAGGTTCACCTCCGGTAATCCTCACTTTCCGTATTCCAAGCCTGGAAAATATCTCCACTGTCCTGCAATACTCATCTATAGTTAAATTATTATTATCAGATTCATTTTTCGCATCTTCAGGCATACAGTAGATACACCTGAGATTACAGTTATCCGTAACAG
>CAYYAV010000040.1:1621-9976 GCA_964469865.1 uncultured Fusobacteriales bacterium
TTCGCATCTTCAGGCATACAGTAGATACACCTGAGATTACAGTTATCCGTAACAGAAAGCCTTAAATAGCTTACTTCCCTTCCAAACTGATCTTTCATTTCAATCTTTCCTTTTATAAAAAATTTTTATTACACTTTTTTCCTTATATATAGATTTTACCCTTAAAAGATATAAAAATCAATACTTTATATATTTTATTTAGAATATTATTTTAAAATAAATTTTATTTATTTGTATTTTAACCTTTTCAAGGTATAATATAGTAGGGAGGTAAACTGTATTGTCATATATCTTATAAATCAGGTGATTGCTATGTTAATAATTCCAATTATCTATGTTGCAATTCTTGCAGGGTTTATCATTTATTACGGTATAAAGTACGGTTTTTAACAAATAGAAAGAATCATCTCTTATAACTTCTGAGATGATTCTTTTTTAATTTATATATTCACATGCTGATATCCTTATCATTTTTAATGATATTTTCTTATCTGCTATGCAGCTTCCTTTGACATTCTTATATCTATTATTCCATTATTATGAGCTATTCTAACAGTTCCCCTCTTATTATTCCTGGATTCTTTTTCTGTAATTTTAACTCTTCTTTCTTCTTTCCTCATTATTCTATATTTTTTATTTATACTTTCCCATAGTGAAGAAACTGCTATTCCTCCTATAGCGATTATAAATGTTCCTACCGACATATAAACTACAAATAAATCAAAACTACTCATCTTTTTACCTCCATTATTTATTTTATTTTTCTTTTTTCTATGGTTATTTTAACAGAAAAATATCATTCTAACGAAGGAGATAGAAGACGATATACAGAATTTCCAAAAATCTTTTTTCGAATTTTTTGGCATTTAAAACAATATTTATCATTTTTCTTAAAATTTCTTTATTTTTTAAATTATATGGCTTTCCGGTTATTTCTTATCTATAATTATAATATCCTATACCAATTTTTTTCAAAAAATTACAGTATCTTCTTTTTTAAATATCCCCATAATATGAGCATAAGAATTACCATGGCAGTAACTATAATTCCCAATGTAATAAATCCTTTGTCCTGGAAGGGAAGCAGTATATTCATTCCATAAAATCCGAAAATCATGTTTGGAACTGTTATAAGTATTGTTGCTACTGCCAGGAACTTCATTGTTATATTCATATTATTTGCTATATATGACGAATATGTTTCTCTTGTAGTCTTACATATTTCACAATATGAAGAAGAAAGGTCCATGGTAAAATTTATTTCCTGTAATATCCTCATTATATAATCTCCATATTGATTGAATTCAGGCTCCATATTCAAATTATCCACTACATAGTTGAGATTCCTGAGGGCAATATTATAAATATAGAATCCCTGCTCAACCTCTGCAAGAGATATAAGCTTTTCATTACTCTGCTTATCCCTTAATACTGTCTCTATTTCATCATGCTCTACGATAAGGAACCTCACATATTTATACAGGCTCTGAGAAACGCGGTGCATAAGGTTTAACAAAAATCTGCTTGTTTCAGGACTTTTGCCATTTGTTTCAATATATTGCAGGGAAGATTCATAAAATTCATCATAATAGTTTTCATCTATAATAACTATCCTGTCTTCTTTTCTTAAAATTATGAGAGGTGAAATCTCACACCATGAAAATCTTTCTTCCTTGTTATCAGATTTAATTTCAGGATAATACAATTTATATATATCCCAATCTGACCTGGAAATCCTTGGAGTAAATATCTCTTCATTAATTATATCTCTTATTTTTTTCTCATTTAGTTCAAGTCTCTCTGATAATGTATCATAGTCTTCCGCTGTGAGATTATGTACATATACTATTCTTTTGTTTTCTTCAGAATATATCTCTCTTATCATATTTTTATAACTCTTTCTTATCTTTAAGTTTTATTTTCAGTCAGTTTCCTCACAAATTATAAAACAGTCGTTAAAATAATGTCTGCTGATTTGTTTCTGACAGTTCAGGAATGCAGTTGTACGTCTTCAGCAAGTCTATAACTGTCTTATTTATTTTTGCCCTTTTCATAAGGTCTTCTATTGAGAGAAATGTCCCTTCTTTTCTTTCTTCAATGACATTAAATGCGACAGATTCTCCAAGTCCGTCCATAGCGACAAGAGGCATCCTTATTTTACTATCCTCTATTATAAAGGATGTAGCCTCAGATTTATAAATATCAATTTGAAGAAGTTCTATTCCTCTATAATACATTTCTATCAGGATTTCATACAAGAACAGTTCCTGCTTTTCCTTAGGATTCAAGTTCCCTTTCTTATCCAGTTCTTTCTTAGAATTTTTCAGTTCTTCCACTGGCCTGAACATACTTGTCATCTTAAAATCTCCTACCTTCCTGTTTAGAAATGCAGTATAGAATTCCAAAGGATAATGTACTTTGAAATAAGCTATCCTCACAGCCATCATAACATAGGCTACAGCATGCCCTTTAGGAAACATGTATTTTATTTTTTCACATGAGTCAATATACCACTGTTTGACATTATGTTCCTTCATGATTTCCGCATATTCCTTCCATTTTGCAGGATTTTTTGTAGGCTGTCCCTTCCTGACAAATTCCATTATTGTAAAAGCCAGTGATTTATCAAGCCCATTATCTATGAGATAGTTCATAATGTCATCTCTTACCGTTATTATTTCGCTAAGAGTCGCTATCCCATTTTTTACATACTCCTGAGCATTATTAAGCCATACATCTGTTCCATGAGATAATCCCGATATCCTCACAAGTTCTGCAAAAGTTTTCGGTTTAGTATCTACCAGCATCTGCTTGACAAAGGAAGTACCGAATTCAGGTATTCCTGATGAACCCGTAGGCGATCCTATTTGATCAGGAGTTACTCCCAATGCCTCCGTTCCACTGAAAAGACTCATAACTTTCTTATCATCAAGGGGGATTGTATAGATATCTACTCCTGTAAGATCCTGTAAAATCCTAAGAGTCGTAGGATCATCATGTCCAAGTATATCAAGTTTTACAAGCTGTTCATCCATTACATGGTAATCAAAATGGGTAGTTTTGGATTCCGAGGACATATCATTTGCAGGTCTCTGAATAGGACAAAAATCATATATTGACTTGTCCTTAGGTACTACTATCATTCCTCCTGGATGCTGTCCTGTAGTCTTTCTTGCACCTTCACATCCTTTAGCTATTCTCATAATTTCAGATTTTCTTTTACTTATTTCAGGAGTTCCTTCTATTTCTTCAAAATATTTCTTTACATATCCGAAGGCATTTTTCTCTGCCAAGGTAGAAATAGTTCCTGCCCTGAATACATTATCAGATCCAAAGAGCTCCTCTGTATATTTATGGATTTCTCCCTGATATTCTCCCGAAAAATTAAGATCAATGTCAGGTACTTTATCTCCGTCAAATCCCATAAATACTTCAAATGGAATCGCATGTCCATCTTTTATATACTTTGTTCCACATACGGGACATGTTTTATCAGGAAGATCTGCACCGCTTCCTTCAGCATTAATAAATTCCGTATGTTTACAGTCCGGACATCTATAATGCGGATAAAGCCCGTTTACTTCTGTAATACCCATTAAATAGGCTACAATAGATGATCCTACTGATCCCCTTGATCCTACAAGATATCCATTGTCAAGAGATTTTTTTACGAGCTTCTGTGCTATAAGATAGAGCACCGCAAATCCATTATTTATAATTGAATTCAGTTCCTTTTCTATTCTTTCAGTCAGATGTCCAGGAACATTTTTGCCATACAGCTCATATAATTTTTCATAGGTCATCTTCCTAACTTCCTCTTCTGCACCTTCTATCTTCGGTGGAAAGAAACCTTTAGGGATAGGTCTAACATTTTCTATCATATCATTAATTCTGTTTGTATTTTCTACAACTACTTCATAAGCTGCATCACTACCTAGATATGAAAATTCTTCCAACATTTCTTCTGTTGTCTTTAAATAGAGCTTCTTATCATAAGAAAACACTCTTCGCCCCATTCCGCTTCCTAAAACCAGTACACTCCTGTTTATGGCTTCCCTTTCTTCAAGATAGTGAACATCCCCTGTTGCAACCACCAGTTTACCCAACTTTTTCCCAAGCCCATAGAAATACTTATTCATCTCTACTATTATATCTAAACTTTCTATTTCTCCTGAGTTGGCAAGATCTATGTAATTACTTACAGGATGAATTTCTATGTAATCATAGAATCCGGCTCTTTCCTCTATCTCTTCTTTCTCCGTTCCTCTCAGATAAAGGTTTACAAGCTCTCCATTATTTTGAAATACCGCTGATGCTGAGCTTGCAATCATCAGATTTTCTCTCACTCCCGCCAGAAGAGTTTTTGGAATCCTTGGCTTCTTGTTTCCGAAGAATTCAATATGACTTTTTGAAATAAGTTCATACATTACCCTAAGTCCTGCCTGGTTCTTAACTAATATAATTGTATTGAGCGTTTCGGCATTCTGAATATTTGTCTGAAGTTCATTATTTATTTCTGTGAGTTTAAGCACTCCTTTACTTAGGATCATGTTCAGGAACTTCTGGAATATTTCTGCTGTTGCCTTTGCATCATCAACTGCTCTGTGATGGTTATCAAGAATCACATTAAAATAATTTGCTATATATTTCAGACCGAACCTCTTCTGATCAGGAAGAAGAATCCTTGCCCAGTGAAGAGTATCTATTATACTAGGAGAATACTCCATACCCATATTCCTAGCTTTCTGATTGATAAAACCTACATCAAATTTTGCATTATGAGCCACAACAGTAGTATTTTTGCAGAATTCGAGAAATTCTGGCAATACTTCTTCAATAGTTTTAGCTTCTTTTACCATATCATTGGTAATATTTGTCAGGGTTGTTATTTCTTCGGGTATATCTATTTCAGGATTTATAAATAATGAAAATTCATCTATTATCTCTTTTCCTTTGAGCTTGATTGCTCCAATCTCTATTATCTTATCCTTAAAAGGATCCAGTCCGGTAGTTTCAATATCAAAAACAACATAGACCTCATCTTCTATAAGTCTATCAGAGGGTTTTGTAATCATTTCCTGTTCATCATCAACCATATATGCCTCTACCCCGAAAATGATCTTAAAATTATCATTTGATTCTTTGTAGGCAAAGGGATAAGAATGTACTACTCCAAAATCAGTAATTGCAACAGCACTATGTCCGAATTCTTTTGCCCTTCCTGCAAGATTCTGAGCTGATACCACCCCGCTCATTTCACTCATATTAGTATGGGCATGAAGTTCTATTCTTTTTTTCTGTGCATTATCAGCTCTTTTTGACAATTTAGGTTCTATCTTATCAACCTTCTTTGCATTAATATAGAATTCTCCCGAAAACCTGTCCAGTTCAAATATTCCGTTTACCTTTACCCAGTCAGACAGCCTTATCTGTAAATCCTCATCCGGTTTTATAAAAATACGGCATCCAATGGAATCTGTATAATCAGTAATGAAAAAATCAAATATTATATTTCCGTTTTTTGTCTCCTTAGTTTCTATGTTGAATATCTGTCCTTCCAATGCTATGCTTTCCCCTACATGAAGAATTTCCAGCGAACTGAACGGACTTGTATCCCTCTCTTCAACCCTTTTTCTAAAACCGTTATACGTGCTCGATAATTTAGGTGCTGTATTATTCCCTTTATTGAACCTTCCCCCATTTATAGGAGTATTCTGAGGCTGTTCTTGAGAATTTCTGTAAACAGGCAGTTCTTCAATCTTTATATCCTTTTCCAGATGTGCAGTTCTTTCTTCTAGCTTTTTCCTGATTTCATCAAAATTTCCACTTATAAATTCCACAATATATTTCTTTCCTGTGATGGAGAATATCCTTTCAGACAGGTCCTTTTCAACTTCGTTTTTCTTTGCCTGTTCTACTGAATGTTCAGGCAATCGGATATATAGTATCTTATCAAGATATTCAATTTCATAATTTGCAAGAATCATTTCCAGTCTTATGCTTTCAGCCTTATAATTTTCTATTATGAAAGCTGTACAGTCTTTTATATTCTTTTCAGCAATCTGAGGATCTATAGTTATCTTTACTTTCAGGACCATATCTTTTCCAAGAGAATTATAAATCAGTTCCTTCAAGTCCTTAAGTTCCTCATTTGCTGTATAACTGTTTATTTTAACATGTATTTCCATTTCCTTTTTTTGGGAAAATAAGTTTATATATTCTATTTCAAAGCTTCTCATATCATATTTTGAGATAAAGCTTCCCGATGGCTTAAATTTTAAATATTTGGCTTTCATTTCTATTTCCTTCACTTTTGAATTTTATTTATTCTATTATACAATATTCAAAAAATTATTACAAAATTTTTTGATCTGATTTTATTTTAAATTTCCCAACTTTTTCATCATGGTTTATTATAATTTGTATTCTTACTCCTCAATAATAAAAAAATTAAGAAAAAAATTTAAAAAAAGCTGTCTCAAATTTTTTGAAGCAGCTTTTTTCTCTATATTCAATTCCTACCTAATAATTCTGGAGCGGAAAACGAGGCTCGAACTCGCGACTTCTACCTTGGCAAGGTAGCGCTCTACCAACTGAGCTATTCCCGCATATTTTTATATAATTATCTTTTAATATATTACCTGATTTTTTATTTTTTGTCAAGTCTTTTAAAATTTAATATAGTTTTTTATATTTTATACAGCTAAAAAGTTTTAAAAAAATAAAAGTGTATCATTTCCCATATTTTATTTTTCTAAAAAATGTGTTATAATTTTTATATACTTAATATTTATGAAATTGGAGGAAATTATGGGAAGACACGGTACTATAGCCGGACGTAAGGAAGCTCAGGACAGGAAAAGGGCAGCTTCATTTACTAAAATTGTAAGGCTTATTACAGTTGCTGCAAGAGGTGGAGATAACCCTGAATTCAATGTAGCACTAAAACATGCCATTGAAAAAGCAAAAGCAATAAATATGCCTAATGACAATATTAACAGAGCAATAAAGAAAGGAACAGTTACAGATGGATCTGCCAGTTTCGATACCTTAAATTATGAAGGGTACGGCCCTGCAGGAGTTGCCATAATCGTCGAAACACTGACCGACAATAAGAACAGAACGGCAGCCAATGTCAAGACCATCTTTGATAGGAATGGCGGAAATCTTGGAGTTACCGGATGCGTATCCTATATGTTTGAAAGAAAAGGTGAAATAATTATAGAGAAGACTGCTGATACTGTTGAAGAACAGATTATGGAGATTGCCCTTGAAGCCGGAATGGATGACATGGAAACTTTTGATGACAGTTTTTACATCACTACATCTACTGAAAATTTTGATTCAGTTTCAAGTGCATTAAGAGAGGCAGGATATATCCTTCTAGAAGCTGACATCCAGTTTGTTCCTTCTATTGAAGTAGATTCTATGGATGATGAGGATGAAGAGAAACTGAGGAAGCTGATCGATCTTCTTGAAAATGATGATGATGTACAGAAGGTTCATCATAACTATTCAAATCTATAATTCAATATATAATGACGGGTTGTATTAGATTTATCTTTAAAATCAATACAGCTTTTTTATTTCTTTAATTTATTGTTTATAAAAATAAAAAAAAATTATTTAAATAAAAAAATTTTTTTGAAAAAATAATCTTGAAAAAAAAGAAAAAAAAGGTATAATCTATTATATAAAAAAAATTTATTTCTTTTATTAGATTTATTAAAATAATTTTTTTTTATCAATATAAAGATTTTTAAGGAGTAAGAATGGGTAAAATTGAAGCAATATGTACCAGTGAAAAGAAAGGGACTCAAAAGAAAGAAGTTTTACACATCAATTTAATTGAAAACTTTGGACTGGAAAATGATGCACATGGTGGTAACTGGCATAGACAGGTTAGCCTTCTCTCTTTTGAAAGTATAGAAAATTTCAAAGCAAAAGGAGCTCCCGTAGACTTTGGAAGTTTTGGTGAAAATCTTATAGTAAGCGGACTGGATTTTAAAAAAATTATTCCGGGTACCATCCTGTCAGGTGATACCTTTGAGCTAGAAATTACTCAGATAGGAAAGGACTGCCACAACCGATGTCATATATACTATACTATGGGAGATTGCATAATGCCTCGGGAAGGTGTCTTTGCCATTGTGAAAAAAGGGGGAAGAATTGAGAAGGGCTATAATATAGATATAAAGAAAACTTAAAATAGAAGGGATATAAATGATAGAAGCAATTCTACTTTCATTGAAAGTTACAGCAATAGCAGTTTTTATAACTTTTTTTATTGACATTGTGTGGAATATTTTTTTGTACAATTTGAGCAGCATATATAAGCCTCGATAAATCATTGGC
>CAYYAV010000041.1:0-9929 GCA_964469865.1 uncultured Fusobacteriales bacterium
TCATCTATGATGGCAGGAGTAAAGCAGATAGGGGAAGTAAAAGGCAGAAACGGAATAATTAAGGCAGGAGATAAGGAATTTTCAAACTACACCTTAAAGGAAGAAGAGAGGACATATAACGGGAAAACGACGATAAGGACTGTCATAACTGCTGATAAAGATAAGATAATTCTTCCAGAATTTGAGGAAAAAAATGGATGGTATTTAAAACATATAGGAAACGGGGCATTTAAAGCTATCAATTCATACAGTGAGTATACCGGAAAATACGAAGAGTTTGAACTTCCATATTCAATTTATATTCCGAATAAGGAAATTCTTGAAAAAAATAAGGGAAATATATCATTAGTGCTGCATATGGAACATGCAGGAGCAAATGATACGGATCCTATGGCTGCAATAACATCTTCAAAAGCAGCTGTAAAATTATCAGGTAAGACAGTCCAGAAAGATAATCCGTCAATCATTGTCGTACCTCAAATAGAAGAATCCAGACGGTCTACAAATGACACATATTCATCAAGTGAAGCAAATACAGCTATCTGGGAGCTTTTAGATTATCTGTTGAAAGAATATAAAGGTTATATAAATGAAAGCCGTATTTATGGGACAGGACAGTCTATGGGTGGAATGACAATCCTTAATATGGCAGCCCAGAGGGATAACTTTTTTGCAGGTATTGCAGTAGTAGGGGCTCAATGGGGAAATAACTATAATAAAAATTTCCAGAATGACGGAGCTCTGGCACGGACACCACAAAATGACAAAATCAGTTTTAATGGTTTTGGACTGGACAGAGAAAATTTCCAGAACTGGTATTATATGATTTCGGATGACAATATACTTATCCATACCACTTCTGAAGATACAATGGCTACGGGAATATGGCAGGCAGTTTATGATTATTTTGAAGCGGCAGGAGTAAAAATACCGAGAGATAAGTGGGATCCTTATATTCCGGTTGCTGAACAGAATGAAAAAGACAGGGCATTGACTTCTCATAATAATACTAAGCCCGGATCAGGAATATCGTGGGGAATATTTACCAGAGGAAATCACATGTCTACATGGAAATACGGGTATCAGCTGGATTATCCATTTGAATGGCTGTTTACACAGAGAAGGGAGACACAGAAAGCCCGTGGGAAAATTACCCAGTTGAAAAATAACTGGTTTGGAAGAGATAAAAATGGAAATATAGTAAAAGGTTCAGGGACTAATAAACTTAACTCTCCTCAATTTACTCTAAAAGGTGTAAGTGATGTGTATAAAGAAGGATGGACTCCTGTATCTGCTACTAATGAATTAATAAATCAGGTATCTAAAATTTCAGATATAAAGGATAGTGACAAAAAACTGATTGAAGAAGCAAGAAAGGCCTACAATCTGCTATCCAGTGAAGAAAAAAGAAAAGTGAAAGGGTATAACAGCCTTTTAGAAGCAGAAAAAAAGATTGGAAGTTTATCAGATAAAACAGCCGAATAAATTAGTTAGCTGACTTTATTTTAAAATATATTTCTGAGGAAAAAATGAGAATAAAAAAAATTCGATAAATCTAATAAATTTGAATGAGATTAATTTTTTAGGTTATCGAATTTTTATATTGGATTTTCATTTTCTGAAAATTATTTTCAAAAAAATAGTTATTATATGAAAATCAGGTTATAATAATACAGAGGAGAGTGAGAAATATGATAAATTTAAATAAGCTTTCTACAGAAGAAAACAATCCTAACAGTAAAGGCATTGAACTTCAGGATAACTACGAAATATTGAAGAGGATAAATGAAGAAGATAAGAAAGTTGCACTCTGTGTACAAGAGAAGCTGGAAGATATTACAAAGCTCATGGACGCTATAATTGAAAACTACAGGGAAGATACAAGAATAATATATATAGGAGCAGGAACTTCAGGAAGGCTTGGAATACTTGATGCTTCAGAATGTCCGCCAACTTATGGAGTGTCCCCTGAAAAGGTGCAGGGGATTATAGCAGGTGGTAAAGATGCAATTTTTATGGCAAAAGAAAATGCTGAGGATGACAGGGAACAGGGTAAGAGGGATCTTATGGACATAAATCTGACTGGAAATGATGTTGTCATAGGTCTGGCAGCATCAGGAAGGACACCTTATGTACTTGGAGGAATAGAATATGCCAATAGTTTGGGAGCTGTAACAGGTAGCATAGCATGTTCTGAAAATTCTGAATTATCTTCAGTGAGTAGATATCCGATAGAAGTAATTGTAGGACCGGAGATAGTTACAGGTTCTACCAGAATGAAGGCGGGAACGGCACAGAAGATGATACTGAACATGATTTCTACGACACTTATGATAAGACTTGGGAAAGTATTTTCCGGATATATGGTGGATGTAAAGACTTCTAACCGGAAACTTGTCGAGAGGGCAAAACAGATAATAATGAAAACGACGGGAAGTACTTACGAAAGGGCTTCATATGTGTTAAATGAATCTGGAAATAATGTAAAAGTTGCTATTGTAATGGCTCTTCTGTCCATAGACAGGGAAATGGCAGAAAAAAGCCTGAAAAAATATGGAAATAACATAGCGGGGTTAATTCATGAGTATACTGATAAAGCTTAGGGAGAACAGGTCTTTTACTTCCAATGAAGAATATATAGCAAAATATCTGATAGAAAATTATAGGAAAATAAGGAAGCTTGATACAAATATAATAGCACGGGAAACTTATACCAGCAATGCGGGTGTTACCAGGATGTGTAAAAAACTGGGATTTAGTGGATTTCAGGAATTTAAGCTGAAAATGCTGGAAGAAACTGCGAACCTTGAAAATGATGAAATTATTTTTGATAACAGTGATATAGATAAGGGGAATGACACAAAGACGGTCATAGAGAAACTGAACAGTCTGAGTATAAGTTCCCTGAAAGAGACAAAACTGTTACAGGATCCTGAACTGATAGATAGGATAGCAGATCTTATAACAGAAAAAGAAGTGATAGATTTCTATGGTATAGGAGCTTCGCATATAGTATGCCTTGATGCCCAGTATAAATTTATGAGGACAGGGAAAATAACTAATACTTTTGGAGAGACAGATCTTCAACATGTTCAGGCAGTAAACAGTGATAAGAACCATCTGGCAATTCTAATATCCTATTCAGGGTGTACAAAGGAGATAATAGATGTGGCTGAGATATTAAGAGAAAAGGAAATTGATACTGTTTCGGTAACTAAATATGGAAATAATGAATTAGTAAAAAAATGTAAATATAATCTGTTTGTCACATCGCATGAATCACTGCAGAGAAGTGGAGCCACATATTCAAGGATATCTATGCTGAACCTGATAGATGTCATATATTTTACTTATTCAAATAAAAATTATGATTATGTGGCAGAAAGGATAATAAAGACTAAAATAAAAAAATAAATATAAAAAGGAGTGAGAATATATGGACAGTAAGAAAATTGCAAAGGAAATCTTTGATATACTGGGAGGAAAAGAAAATATAGTTTCAAATGCTACATGTATGACACGGCTGAGAGTTAAGGTAAAGGAAAATCCTGATCTGGATAAACTGAAGAAAGTCGAGGGGATCATAAATGTTGTTGAATCTGACACACTTCAGATTGTTCTTGGACCCGGAACCGTTAATTCGGTAGGCCAGGAATTTTCAAAATTATCAGGAATTTCATTAGGATTTTCTGATGTAAAGGATCTGGCAGATGAAAATAAGAAAATTAATAAGGAAAAGTATAATGGAGGGGTACAGAGATTTTTACAGAAAATAGCAAATATATTTGTTCCTTTATTACCTGGAATTATAGCTGCAGGTCTTATAATGGGACTTACAAATGTTATAAATGTTACTACAAAAGGACAGTTTAACGGGGAATGGTGGTTTGCGGCTATAAGAAGTATAGGATTTGTAATGTTCGGATATCTGGCACTGTACGTAGGAATGAATTCTGCTAAAGAATTTGGAGGAACTGCAATACTGGGTGGAGTTATAGGTTCAATATTTGTATCAAATACCGCTTTGCCGTTATTAGCTAAAGTTGAAGAAAAAGGGATCATCCTTCCTCTGACAGGTAAGCCTTTCTCACCGGGTATAGGGGGGTTACTGGCAGCTTTATTTATGGGAATAATAATAGCACACATTGAAAGGAATGTAAGAAAAGTGATGCCTGCAATGCTTGATACATTTTTTACTCCATTAATAACGTTGATAATAGGTGCATTTATAGCATTACTGATAATTCAGCCTGTAGGAACTGCCGTTACGGAGGGAATATTCCAGATACTTGATTTTGTTTATAATAAGCTGGGTATTGTAGGGGGATATATACTTGCAGCCGGATTCCTTCCCCTTGTTTCAGTCGGACTTCACCAGGCATTGACTCCTATACATGTCCTGCTGAACAATCCTGAAGGACCTACTAAGGGTATAAACTATCTGCTTCCTATACTGATGATGGCAGGAGGAGGTCAGGTAGGAGCAGGACTTGCAATATACCTGAAGACAAAGAGCAAAAAACTGAAAGGACTTACAAGGGATGCTCTTCCGGTAGGGATTTTAGGTATCGGGGAACCGTTAATGTATGCAGTGACACTTCCTCTTGGAAAACCTTTTATTACGGCATGTCTCGGATCAGGATTCGGAGGACTTCTGGCATCCCTTTTCCATCTGGGGACTGTAACACAGGGAGTTTCTGGACTATTCGGTCTCCTGATAGTTGTTCCGGGGACATGGCTCTATTTTATAATAGCTATGCTTGGAGCATATACAGGAGGTTTTGTGCTGACTTACCTGTTTGGAATAGATGATGAAAGAATAGAAGAAATATATGGAGAGTGATTAAAATGAGAAAACTGATTTTTATTTTATGTTTCTGTTCAGTATTAATTTTTCCGTTTACAGAAAAAAATATAAAGATTTATAGTAAATCAATGAAAAAAGATATACCTGTAACTGTAATACTTCCAGATGGATATTCAAATAATAAAAAATATAATGTTATTTATGTATTACACGGATGGTCTGGAACAAATAGGGATTTTCCAGAAAAAACTTCAATAGGAGAATTGGCAGATGAATATAATGTTATCTATATATCACCTGATGGAAATTATGACAGCTGGTACATTGACAGTAATTTAAACAGGGAATCCAGATATATGACTTTTGTTTCTAAAGAACTGGTTGGATATGTAGATTTAAACTATTCAACAAATGCAGATAAGAACGGTAGAGCAATAACAGGATTAAGCATGGGGGGATTTGGAGCATTATATATAGGAATAAAAAATCAGGATACATTCGGAAATATAGGAAGCATGAGTGGTGGAGTAAGTCCAGAGGAGTATAGTAAAAATTGGGGGATAGATAAGATTATCAATAACAATTGGAAAGAGTACAATATTAAGGATATTGCACATGCTCTAATATGGACAAAATCAAATATAATAATTGACTGCGGAATAGGGGACTTCTTTATAAAGCCTAATAGAGATCTTCACCAAAAGTTACTGGAACTAAATATAGACCATGAATATATAGAAAGGCCCGGTACACATAGCTGGGAATACTGGAATAATTCTATAAAATATCAGACTTTTTTCTTTAATCAGAAATTTAATGAAAAGGAATATAGGTAAAAAATGACGAAAGGGGATGCTAATGTTGGCTGAAATGGGATTTTCAGTTTATTTAGGAACGGAAATAGAAAAAACAGAATGTGTAATAAGGAAAGCTGAAAAAGCAGGCGCAAAGTATGTGTTTACTTCCTTGAACATATCAGAAGAAAAAGAGGAAAAGGATAAAAAGTTGGCTCATATAGCAGATATATGCAGGGAAAGAAATCTTAACCTGATTGTTGATATAAACAGGGCTACGAAAGATATCATAGACATGAAGCTGGAAAACATATATTTCAGGATAGATGACGGACTATCAAAGGAAGAAATCCTTAAAATATGTAAGTTACATAAAATTGTTCTGAATGCAAGTACTGTAACATCTGAAGAATTGGAATTCTATAAAAGGAATGGTGCAGATTTTTCAAAGATTCTGAGCCTACATAACTTTTATCCAAAAAAATTTACAGGAATTTCCAGAAAATATTTAAGAGAGCAGAATATGAAGTATAAGGAATATGGAATAAAGACCATGGCATTTGTTCCAGGGGATGAACTGAGAGGTCCTATATATGAAGGACTGCCTACTGTGGAAGAACATAGGGACAGGAGATTTCTCACTTCGTGCCTTGATTTAATAACACTACATACTGATATAGTGCTGATAGGTGATATTGATGTATGTGATGAAAAATGGGATGAAATGGGATATTTAAGCAGGGGAGTAATCTCTTTAAGGAATACAGATAATATACTGACAGGTGAAATATTTTATGACAGGCAGGATTCTTCAGAATATGTAGTAAGGTTTGCAGTGACAGGAATAGGTGAGACAAGGAGGAAATTTTCAGAATATATGTTAAAAAAGCTGGAAGAATCAGGGATAACTTATGAAATATTGGAAAAAAGTCACGAAAAGAGTAAAAATTCTATCAGAAAAGGCGATATCCTTCTGAGTAACAAGAAATATCTGAGATATGAAGGGGAGGTAGAGATAGCCCTCCAGAATCTGGGAGAAGATAAGAAAAGATACATCATTTCCAAAGTGGTTAAGGAAGACATTGAACTACTGGACTATATAAGTATAATGAAGAAATGCATATTTGTAAAAAAGGTTAAGAAAAAAAGCTGAATACATAAAATAAAGAAAGCTGTCTCAAAAAAATAGGGACAGTTTCTTTTTTCTATTTTAGTTTTATGAAGTGAATTTATCTGATAAATATGATATAATATCCTGTAAATAAAAATTAAGGAGAAAAATTATGAATAGAAGAGAGAAGAAATTTTATGAGAAATTTAAGAAAAAGAAGATAACAGCAGACGATTTGAAAAAAGCTGCGGGGCTAGCAGGACACCTTGGTAATATTTCTGGGAAATTCCTTCTTTTAATAAAAATGATAAACTCGGATATAAAAGGAGAATTTAAGATACCTGCATTGGATAAACTTAAAATAATAGGTGCAATACTGTATGTTATAACTCCTGTAGACGCAGTACTTGATATAATACCTTTTTTCGGGTTCGGAGATGATATAGCAGTAGTTACCTATGTCCTGACTAAATTGAATAATCTGATAAATAGTTATGAAGAATATATAAAAGTTGAAATGAAGAAGGAAAAGGATAAAAATGTGGATTTTGATAACCTGAGAGTAGTAAATGAGGAAGAAGGAGATTAGACAGTGGAAAAATGGATAGTTGTTTTATTGATTTTCTCTACAGTAAACGTGTATTCTTTTATAAGGAATATAGATGAAGTATACAGCCCGACAATGAACAGAAGAATCCTGGTAACAGTAGTCCTGCCAAGTAGCTACACAGAAGAAAGAAAATATAGTGTAATATATGGGCTGCATGGATGGGGTGGATCCTTCAGAACTTTTGGAAGAGTCAGAAGTATTGAAAAACTAGCAGATGAACTTAATCTGATTTTTGTATTTCCAGATGGAAAATGGAATAGCTGGTATATAGACAGTAAAATAAAAGAAGACTCCAATTATTCCACATTTATTTCAAGGGAACTTATAGAGTATATAGATGAAAATTATTCGACAATTAAGGATAGAAGACAGAGAGCAATAACGGGATTCAGTATGGGAGGATTTGGAGCCTTATATAATGGACTTAAAAATCAGGAAATATTCGGAAATATAGGCAGCATAAGCGGAGGACTTGACGTCGGGCATTTTCGTAATAAATGGGGGATACGGAAGGTCATAGGAGATAACTGGCATGAGTACAATATAAAGGATATCCTGGATTCACTGAAAAAAATAGAAAAAGATATTAATATTATAATAAATTGTGGAGATAAGGACTTTTTTCTGGAAAGTAACAGGGAAGTACATAGAAAACTGGAAAAACTAGGGATTTCGCATAAATATTCTGAAGAAATGGGAAGTCATAATAAAAAATACTGGTCTGAATCTTTGGAAAGGCAGATAAGGTTCTTTTCAGAAAAGTTTAATAAAAATAAAATATAAGAAGAGGAAATAATGAAAAAAGAAATGTTTTTAAGACAGTTTCCAACAGAAATGGAATACGAGGCGAGTAAGCTGTATAACTCTTTTGAAATAGCAAAAGAATACAGTACAGTAAGCTATACTGAAGAGTTTTATACTCCTGGATTTTGGAAAAAGCTTACAGAGAAAATGGACGGAGTATACATATTTACTTCAGGAATTTTTAAAGATAGTGACAGAAGGCAGATTGCTTTTATCCCTGAAGAATATTCCAGTTATAGTGGAATTGACTGGGAAGATAGGGATAAAGTACTCAGTTCCCTTGAATTTCCATGCAGGTTTTTAAAAATAGAAATAAATAACCGGTTTAGGGAATATGAACATAAAGATTTCTTAGGAAGCCTTATGGGGCTTAACATAAGAAGGGAACTGATGGGGGATCTCATCATTGAAAATGGAACAGGTTATATTCCTGTTTCAGAAAAAATAACAGATATTATCTTAAACGGACTTTCCCATATTGGAAAAGCTTCGTGTATCATAAAGGAAATTGATATACTAGAGGAAAAGATACCTGAATATAGATATGATGATAAGATAATAGTTATACCTTCCAGAAGACTTGACAGTATAGTGTCTGCAATAACCGACCTGTCAAGAACAAAGGTTATAGAGCCTATAGAAAAAGGAAAAGTCCTGGTAGACTATCTTGAAGAAAAGGACAAGTCAAGAAATATAGAGATAGGATCGTTAATAACTATAAAAGGCTACGGGAAATTTAAACTATTTTCAGGTAAGGGAGAAACAAGAAAAGGAAAGGAAAGACTTCTTATAAGAAAATATATCTAGATATATCCTGTAAAGATACAATATTAAGATATGTATAAAATTATAGATATGGAGGAATGGGAAATGAGAGATGTTACACCGCAGAGCAACTGGACATTAATTATAAAAAGTATAGGACTGGCTATAGGAACAGTAGCTGTAATTGCCTTGTTAAAAGTAGCCCTGGATGCTTTTTTATCAGTAACTGGATTTATACTGCCGCTAGCAGTAATATACTTTTTAATTTTTAAGTTCTGGAAATATTAATTAGGAGTAATAGTTTAGGGAGAGATAGAGATTAATGGAAATAATAGCAAAAAAAGTATCAATGATGGAACTTTTTTATGATCTTATATATGTATTTGCCGTTGGAAAGATAACGGAAATGATTCATCATCCTCATAATGGAGTAATAGACATGATAACGTATATTAAATTCTGTGCGGGATGTATAATAATACTGACATTATGGTTTCAACAAACTATATATATAAATAAATATGGATCAAACAGATGGTATGATGTCACAGGGATGTTTTTACATATGTTTGGAGCGATATATATGACAAATCATATATCAATAGACTGGAGCAGTAATTTTTTTGATTTTAATATAGCTGTGATATTTATGCTTGTCATACTGATAATCCAGTATTATTTGAAAAGCAGAGAATATAAAAAAGTGCCTTTGGGAATTACAAATCATATAAAATTATTATCAGTAGCTTTAGTAGTAATTATTGTGTCAATAATATCAGGAGAAAAAATAGGAGTTTTTATAAGTCCGATAAATTTTATTATTATGATGTTCCTGCCGTCGATTTTTAACAATAATAAAAATGTAGAAATGGATATAAATTTTCCACATTTAGTTGAAAGGATGAGCCTAATAACAATAATAGTATTTGGAGAAATGGTTATATCATTAGCAGGTGCCTTTAGAAATAATGGATTTGGAATAATACCCTTAATGATGTTTGCAGGAATGATATTATCTTTTGGAACTTATGTCCTTCA
>CAYYAV010000042.1:0-962 GCA_964469865.1 uncultured Fusobacteriales bacterium
CTACAACTGCATAATCTTCTACTTCTACATGCCCTGCAAAAGTTGCAGCATTTGCCAATACACAGTTATCTCCTATTATGCAGTCATGGGCAATATGAACATATGCCATTATAAGGCAATTATTTCCAATCCTTGTTTCATATTTATCATCCGTTCCTCTATGTATAGTGACAAATTCCCTTATCTTATTGTTGTTTCCTATTACAACCCTTGTCTTTTCATTCTTGAATTTTAAATCCTGAGGAACTTTACCTATTGAAACAAAAGAAAATATATAGTTATTTTCTCCGATTATAGTTTCTCCATCTATTACTACATGAGATTCCACAGTTGTTCCATCTCCTATTATTACCTCGGGTCCTATTACTGAATATGGCCCTATCGTCACACTCTCTCCAATTTTAGCATTCTCATCTACTATTGCCGTTGGATGTATATCATAACTCATAATCATACCTCGTCATTCTGTTTTATTATATCAGATTATAATTCCTGTACTGCGAACATTAAGTCTCCTTCACTTACTACTGTCCCGTCGACTACACATCTTCCCTTAGCTACTATAATATTTCTCTTCACTTTTACTTTTTCAACTTCCAGCCTAATCTGGTCTCCTGGCACAACCGGTCTTCTGAATTTACAGTTATCTATGGACATAAATAAAGGAATTTTCCCAGGTTCCAGCATTAATAGACCTACTGCCTGAGCAAGAGCTTCCATCTGTAATACTCCTGGCATAACAGGTTTACCAGGAAAATGTCCTTGAAAGAATTCTTCATTCATAGTCACATTCTTTATTGCAACCAGAGAATCTGTTCCATTTTTTTCTATTACCTTATCTACTAGTAAGAACGGATATCTATGGGGCAATACTTTCATTATCTCTTCTATATTCATTACTGTTTCCATATTTCCTCCTATTTGATATATGTTTCTATATTATTATATTCAATTTAAATAAA
>CAYYAV010000042.1:972-9886 GCA_964469865.1 uncultured Fusobacteriales bacterium
ACAATATTTTTCTATTTATCCAAATATTTTTCTGCTATTAATTCAGTTATTTTTGCATTCACATAATGTCCTGCCTTGATTGCTATAATATGGCCTTTTAATGGTCTTCCCAGTACATACAGATCCCCTATTATATCAAGAATTTTGTGTCTTACAAATTCATCAGGAAATCTAAGTCCTTCTGGATTTAATGGTCCATCTTTCCCTATCACTACTGCATTATCAAGACTTCCACCTAAAGCCAGATTATTTTTTTTCAAGAAATCAATTTCATAATCAAAGGCAAATGTTCTACATATTGAAATTTTTTCTAAATATTCTTCAAATCCTACTTCCAGTTCAAAATATTGTGATTTTAAAAAACTATGATTAAAATCTATTGTATACGAGATTTTAAATCCATCATAGGGAAGTGCTACTACATGTTTTCCCTCTTTTTCTTCATGAAAAATTATAGGCTCTTTTATTATTATAGGTTCTATTTCAGACTCAAGTTCCTCAGTTCCTGCTTCTTTTAGTTTTTCTATGAACTGTATAGAGCTTCCATCTAGTATAGGGAGCTCATTACCAGTTATTTCAACAAGAATATCTGTAATTCCCATCACCGATAGAGAAGAAAGAAAATGTTCTATAGTATGAATTTTTACATTATCTTTATTTCTTATATTAGTCCCTCTTTCAAGATCAAAAAGATTTTTATAATGAACTTTTATCATGTTATCCTTATCAGTTATATCCGTTCTTCTAAAAATTATTCCCTGACCACATTCACTATTATCCTTATTCGGTTTTAAAATTAAGGAAATTATTTCACCTTTATGAAGACCTGTTCCATTAATGAAAACTTCTTTCTTTATAGTCATTCTTTTCATTTTTCATCCTCCATCATCCTAGAATGTTCATTCTGCCTTCCGTATATACTTATTTTGAAATCAATCTTTTAGAAATTTCTCAGCAAGAACAATTGCCAGTTTTTTTTCTCCGGCTATAAAGTCTATTACAAGACTTTTAGAATCTATACTTTTTATTTTCCCTTTTCCAAATTTTATATGATTTACAGTATCTCCAACCTTATATTTAGAATTCTGCTGATGTTTCAGATTAGAAGTTCTTACAGGAGACTTAAGAGAAAATGGATTAAAATTTTCTATTTTTATCTTCTTATTATCTGAAAGCATATCTTTTGCTACCTTTTCAGGAGATTTCCTAATTCTTTCAGATAAATATTCAAGGCTTTTCTGATCCATCTCATATATAAATCTGGATGGTTTTATCATATAATTCATCTGTCCCCACACCATCCTTTCAGAAGAGTGTGTTACATACAGTTCTTTTCTTGCACGGGTTACAGCTACATAGCAAAGCCTTCTTTCTTCTTCTATTTCATCCTCAGTAGTTTCAAAATTACAAGATGGAAATAGACCATCTTCCATTCCAGCAAGATAAACATAATCAAATTCCAGACCTTTAGAACTGTGTACTGTCATCAATTTTACAAAATTTTCCGTTTCTTCTATGTCATCAGTAGTAGTTGTAAGGGATACCATATCAAGGTATTCACTTAGTGAGATTCCTGGATTCTGCCTTTCAGCTTCCGTTATACTGTTTAACAGTTCTTCTATATTCCTTATCCTGTCTTCCTTATTGTCTTCAATAAAATCGATATACTTGGTCCTTGTCATTACTTCATCGAATATCTCCCTTAGTGAAAATTCTTCAAGTTTTTCATATATTTCCTGCATCATACTGTAAAACTGCTTTAATGTGTCCTTAGTTCCTGCCCTTAATCCTTCAATATCATCTATATATGACAAAGCATCCAGCAAAGGAATTCTATTTTCATTAGCAATTTTTTCAATTTTTTCAAGTGTCCTGTTTCCTATGGATCGTTTTGGAACATTTATTATCCTGAGAAAATTATGATTATCATTTCTATTATTCAGTAAATTCATGTATGCCAGGATATCTTTTATTTCTTTTCTCTGAAAGAACTGCATTCCTCCATATATCCTATAAGGAATATTCTCATTAAGGAGTTTTTCTTCCAGTACTCTCGATTGAGCATTAGTCCTATATAATATAGTCATATCCTTATACTGTATACCAGTCTCTGCTTTTATCTTTATATTATTTACTATAAAAGCTGCTTCATCATATACATTTTCAGCATTATATATTTTTATTTTTTCTCCCTTGGCCCTGTCCGTCCATAATTTTTTCCCCTTGGAGCTTTTGTTATTCCGGATTATTTCATTTGCCGCATTAAGTATCGTCTTTGTAGATCTGTAATTCTGCTCAAGTTTTACGATAAATGCATTTTTATAATCTCTTTCAAAATTTAATATATTATTTATATTTGCCCCTCTAAAAGCATAAATACTCTGATCCTCATCCCCTACTACACAAATATTCCTATATTTAGAAGCTATCATAGATATTATTTCATACTGAATATCATTAGTATCCTGATATTCATCTACAACTATATATCTATACCTGTCCTGTACTTTTTCCAGTACATAGGGGTCTTCAAGGACTTTCTTGGCATTTAGAAGAAGATCTGAGAAGTCCATGGCATTATTTGCTTTCAATATTTCCTCATATCTTTTATATATTTCATAAAAAGTTTTATTAGCAGCTATCTTTACATCTATTTCCTTTTCCAGGGTATCTACTCCTATTCCCTGTTCTTTAAGTTTACTTATCTTATTTACCAGCCTTACAGGAGTCAGTTCATCATTCCCTATATTTAGCTCTTTCTTTATCTTATTTATTATGGATTTCTGGTCATCTACATCATAGATATTAAAATTTCTTCCATATCCTATTCCTTCAGAATAAGCTTTTAGCAGCCTTACTGAAAATGAATGGAATGTGGAAACTATCAGATTATTGGATTCAGGCCCGATTAAGGCTTCTGCCCGTTCCTTCATCTCCTTTGCAGCTTTATTTGTAAATGTCAGGGCAAGTATATTCAAGGTGGATATCCCTAATTCCTTTACCATATGAGCTATTCTATATGTAACTGTTCTTGTTTTTCCACTTCCAGCACCGGCCAATATCAATATAGGCCCTTCAGTTCTTTCTGCAGCTTTTCTCTGTTCTTCATTTAGTTCATCTAAAATACTCATCATCATCTTCCTTTTCTTCATTTTGACTTACTATTTTATTCTTGATTTTACTTAATTATATCACAATTAATGTTTTTATTCTATTATTCTATAATTTATTTTTGAAATATCTTTCACTCTTTCAATTATCTCATGATTTTCTTTTTCTTCTCCATTATTCTGATATATAATCTCTTTTATATTTAGATCTGATCTTTTCAATAAATTCATCATCAACATAAGCTGATTTATAGTACCCTTCTTATTTTTGGATGTTATAATTATTTCAGACTTTTTCCTATATTCACATATAAAATCAAGTACATTGTAATTCCCATGAATATTTAATAATATTCCTCCAACCACTCTTACAAGCACATAGTCATTTTCTTTTATAGACTTTTCTATTTTCTCCCTCAATTCCAGCAGGGCTGCCCCTGACTCTTCATGATTTAGCCCTGTTTCTTCAATATTCCCTTTCAAAACCATATTTACTATCTTTACATCTCCTCCCAAGCTGGATGAATATATATCTTCCACCTTTTTTTTCCCCACATCAGGTTCTGTTCCTATAATAAAATAAATTTTCCCTTTCTCCTCCTTATATCTAACTATATGATGCCTTCTACACCTTGCCTCATAATTTTCTGATGCTCCTACCATTACCAGCGGATCTTCATAATATGCAGGTTCTCCATTTATAATCCTTTGACTGGCATAAGCCGGTTTTCCACATATAGTACATATTGCCTGCAGTTTATCAGTCTGATCGGAAATGCTCATCAGTTCCGGCATAGGATGGTATGGTTCCGCCCTGAAACTCATATCTAATCCAGCTATAATCACTCTTTTGCCATATTCTACATATTTTTTACAAAAATTCACTATCTTTTCTCCAAAGAACTGTACTTCGTCTATCCCTATTACATCTGTATCAATATTTTTGTCCATTATTTCTTCCATTTGTTCTACTGTATTTACGGGATAGGCTTCAAAGCTTTCTCTTCCATGGGAAAATATACCTTTTTCTCCATATCTGTTATCAATAGAATGTTTAAATACGACTATTTTTTGCTTAGCATATTCTGCTCTTCTAAGCCTCCTTATAAGTTCCTCACTTTTCCCAGAAAACATGCTCCCTGTTATAACTTCTAATCTTCCTATGTTATTATTAAAATCCATTTACCTACCTCTTAATTCTTTTTTAGAGTTTTAATGTCGTTCCAGAAATAAAGGCCGTCTCAAAATTACTTTTCCAGTTTTAGACAGCCTTCGTTTTCTATATTATCATATTCCCGTACTTTTTTCTATATATCAGTTACATCATATACTTCTGCGCCTTTCAGGGTTACCTTTTTCTTTTCTATCGTCCATTTATCAGGAAGAGTATCAAGCATATCCCTCATCTTATTTAAAAATTCTTCATTATCATAATTTAAAGATATTAAAGTCGGTCCGGCACCACTTATATACTCCCCAAGAGCTCCAAACTCTCTGGAAGCTTCAAATATCTTTTCTGGCCCGTTAATCAATGCGAACCTGTAAGGCTGATGTATCTTATCTCCCAGTAAGAATCTCAGATTACAATATTCCCCATTATTCAATGAATTCACAAGAAGTCCCAATTTCGCCATATTATTAATCACGTCAGAAACAAGGTATGATTTTGGGAGAACACTCCTAGCTTTCTCTGTAGACAGTTTAAAGTCCGGTATCATTACATAATAATACAGATCATCAGAATTCAGTACATTACTATAAACCAGATTATTCTTGTCATGTGCTGTCAGGACCATGCCTCCAAATATAGCAGGAATAACATTATCAGGATGTCCTTCCATTTCCACTGCCAGTTTTGCTATTTTATTTATATCGAGAATATTCCCTGCAAAGGTATTTGCTATTAAAATTCCTGCAACTATGGCACTGGAACTGCTTCCTAAACCTCTTGCAAGAGGTATATCATTTTTTATTATGTTTACTTTATAGCTTGGTATATTTTTTACTAAATGCTTTTCTGTATATTTTATAGCCTCAAAAATATAGTTTTCTTCTATTGGTATGGAAAAAGGCTCTCCATTTTCTAAAAATTCTATCCTGTCACTTTCTTCAACTTCCAGTTCCAGCTTATAATCCAGAGCTACCCCTAGACAGTCATATCCCACTCCTATATTAGCGGATGTTGCAGGTACGCTAACCTTAAATTTCAAACTCATTCCAGCTATTTCCTTTCTATTTCAAATCTAAATAATATGCCCATTTTATCTGAGGAAGTTCTCTTAATTTCTCTATACCTTCCACATCAACCTTACTATCTACAGTAAGAAGCATTACGGCACTATGTTCTTTCCTCCCTACATTCATTGTTGCAATATTTACATTCAATTGTCCTAAAATCGCTCCTACTGCTCCTATAACTCCAGGAACATCGTCATTTTTAAGATATATCATATTATCTGAAACAACCATATCCAGATCATGATTCTTTATATTTATGATCCTACCTTCATTATTAGCTCCTACAGTTCCTACAACCTGTATTTTTTCATCCTTGTCATTTCTTACTACTATCTCTATCGCCGAAACATAGTTTTTGTACCTTTCTTCCTTTTTATTAACTACAACATCAATATCCCTCTTTTTAGCTAGAATCTGAGAATTTATATAATTTACTTCTTCTTTAAGTACAGGTTCAAGAAGTCCCTTTACTACTGTGGAATCAAGAAGACTTGTCTCCTGTTGTGCAAGTTCACCATAATAGTTTATTCTCACACTGGTTACCGCATCTTTTTTAATCTGGTAATATATCTTTCCTAATTTTTCCGACAGATTAATATACGGTTTTATAACAGAAAATTCTTCTCTTCCTATTGAAGGAAGATTTACAGCTGTTTCAACTATTTCTCCCCTCAATCCATTCAGCACTTGTTTTACTACCTGAGTTCCCACATTTCTCTGAGCTTCATATGTCGTTGCTCCCAGATGGGGAGTAGCTACTGCATTTTCAAATTCATACAGTATACACTCGCTTCTAGGCTCCACTGTATGGACATCATATCCAAAACTTGCAATCTTACCATCCCTAAGTCCTGCTGCAACCGCTTCCTCATTAAAGAGACCTCCACGTGCAGCATTAACCAGTCTAACTCCATCTTTCATCTTTGACAGGTTATCAAAATTAATCATATTCAATGTTTCAGAAGTTTTTGGTGTATGTATAGTTATAATATCTGATTTTTCAAGAAGCTCATCCAATGTTTCAGTTTTTTCACAGCTATATCTTCTGAACCTCTCGTCAGATATATAAGGATCATAAGCTATGAGATTCATTCCAAAAGCTTTCATCCTCCTTGCAACAAGACCTCCTATTCTTCCTAATCCTATTATCCCTAAGGTCTTTTCAAAAAGTTCACTTCCAACAAATTTCTCTCTTTCCCATTTTCCAGTCTTTATATAGTTATTTGCTTCAATTATGTTTCTTGCACTTGAAAGCATAAGTCCTATTGTCAGTTCACATGCAGAAACAGTATTACTGTCAGGAGTATTAGCTACTATAACTCCATAGTTCGTAGCTTCAGGTATATCTATATTATCTGTCCCATTTCCTGCTCTTCCCACTATTTTCAGTTTTTTTCCCTTAGACAGTAGTTCCTGATCTACTTTTATTACACTTCTTACTATTAAGGCATCATATTCATGGATAATATCCAGTATTTCTCCCCTTGAAATACCAATCTTTATATCCACATCTACATCCTCTGCTTCCTTTAGCTTTCCTACAGCCTCATCATCAATATATTCTCCAACAAGAATTTTGTACATCCCTACCTCCAAGATTTGATATATGTTTCAAATTTAAAAATATACAAAACATATTTTTAAACAATATATTATAAATTATATTTAATATAATATCATATTATAGAGAACAATTCAACTTTAGAATTCTTATGAATCTTAAAAAATTTTTTATTTCTTTTTTAGATAAATCCTATACTTTTCTATCTCTCCTATAAATAATTCATTTTTTTCTAATTAATTTCAAAGAATAAAGTGGTAGAATATTGTTACCAAAGTTCTATGGTAGATTGGAGGTTACATGAAAAGAATAGTAATACTGGCTGGAGCTTTGTTATTATCTTCATTATCATTTTCTGCTAAAACAGGCAATGTTAACGCTGAATTAACAAATATAATCGGAAGCTATTATAAAAACGATTCTATTTCTTTAGATGTAAAGAGCAAGAAATCTAAGGATTCAGACAATGATTCTGTTTCTGCAAGATCATCTGTAAGAGAACAGATAATAGAATTTGCTTCTAAGAAGCTAGGTTCACCTTATGTTTGGGGTGCAACAGGGCCAAATAGTTTTGATTGTTCCGGTTTTGTGGGTTATGTCTTTAAAAAGGCCGCTGACTTAAACTTACCAAGGGTTTCCAGTGCACAGGCAACATTCAAACCAAAAATTTCATCAATGAATATGAAAAAAGGTGATTTGGTATTTTTTGCGACAACTGGAAAAGGTCGTATTTCCCATGTTGGGATATATATGGGGAACAGACAGTTTATTCACGCTTCTTCTGGAAGCAAGAGAGTAACAGTTTCCAGCTTGGACAGTAACTATTACAGCAAGACTTTCAGATGGGCAATAAATCCTTTCAGTTAGTTCTATGTTTTAGTTAATAAATATAATTATTAAAAAGTTAGTAACATATTTTAAACAAACAAATAAAAAAATTAAACTTTGGACTAGGATAAATTCATTAATGATGAATTTATCCTTTTTTATCTCAAAGTTTAAAACATGATTTCAGATATTTCTTCATCTCTTTTACGGCTTTCTCTTCGGTCTCTATTTTTTCATATTCATCTATCCCTTTTAATCCCATACTTATTCCTTTTTTTCTGTACCTCATATTACTTTTCACTATTCGCTTAGCAGAAAAATGAAAAGACTTGGCTTTGGTATATTCTATCATTTTTTTTATATTACTGATATTAAGCCCTGCTCCAATTAATATTTCAGGCTTCTTTTTTTCACCAGTTTCAGATAAGATAACTAATTCTTTTAAAAGTTCCTTTCCTTCAAAACAACTATTTTTCTGACCTGAAGTAAGCAGCATATCTATTCCTAATTTTTCTAACTCATTATATGCCTTAAGAGGATCTCTGCACAAATCAAAGGCTCTGTGAAAAGTTATTGTCATATTTCCTGCTTTTCTTTTTAATTTCTCACATGCTTCCATATCAATGTTTCCATTTTGTGTCAATATACCAAATACTATTCCATCTGCCCCCAGTTCCTTAAAAGTTTCCACATCTTCCGTCATCATTTCCTTTTCATATTCAGTATATAAGAAATCTCCAAATCTGGGTCTTATCATAACCTTCAAAGGGATGTATATATGTTTTTTCACTTCCTTAAAAAGACTTAGAAATGGTGTCGTACCACCTATTATCAGATTTGAACACAATTCAATTCTATCCGCTCCCCCATTTTGAGCATTTATTGCCGATTCAACACTATCAACACACACTTCCAAAGAAAAACTGCACACATTTATCACCATCTATAAAAACCTGTTCATATTTTTTCAAATTGTCTGACTCTGTTATCAAACAGTACTATTCTATCAAATCCAAAGGATTTTGCATATTCCCCCGCTTCTTTAAGATACATTCCCACGTGTTCTGGATAATGGGCATCACTGGAAATTATTATAGGAATATCATACTTTCTTAACTTTTCCATAAAATCAGGATAAGGAGTAATTTCCTTAATAGGATATCTGTAATAAGTTCCC
>CAYYAV010000043.1:0-9873 GCA_964469865.1 uncultured Fusobacteriales bacterium
TATTCAGCAATAGTATATTCTATGTTACCTGGTGACGTAAAAACAACTATAATCAACGGTAAGATAATTATGGAAAATAAGAAGATAAAAACTTATGATGTGGACAAGGCAAGAAAAGATTTGAAAAGCCTTGAAGAAACTGTAAAGGCAGAAGCAGAAAAACTATAATTTAAAAATTTTATAAATTAGACCGGATATAAAAATGAAAGGTAAATAAACTATGAATAGAAATATTAATGAGATACCGCAGAACTGGAATTTTTACATGTGCAGAATTGAAAATAAACCGGGTTCTATCAGATTAAATTTAGCTTTGTATGATATTGCACCACTGGAAAACTATCATCAAAGAATACAGTTATCTGTAAAGATGCAGAAACCTACTCCTGAAGGTCTTTCATCCAACGAAGAATTTGAGACTTTGAACCGGATTGAAGATTTGCTGCATAAAAGGACAGTTTCTTTTGGAGCTGTGACTGCCGGAGTCGTGAAAACTGACGGAATATTAGAAATACATATATATACACAGGATACTGAAGGTATAGAGAAAGCCTGTGCAGATATGTTTAAAAACTATTTTTCTTCATATGAATGGAAAATCCAGATTTATGCAGATGATAAATGGGACTTATATTTTAATTTCCTGTATCCGGATAAATATACTTTCCAGGCAATGCAGAACAGAAAAGTCATCTATCAGCTGGAACAGCAGGGGGATAATCTGGAAAAAGCAAGAAATATTGACCATTGGCTTTATTTTTCTACCATAGGAAATATAACGAGCTTTACTGATAAAGTTAAGGAGCTTGGGTTTACCATTCTTTCATCTGAAAAAATAGAGAACAGTGACTATCCTTATCAAATAAACATTTCACGTGAAGATGTTCCAAATAACATTAACAATATTACATGGGAATTGATGGATATGGCTGATTCCTCAGGAGGCTATTATGATGGCTGGGGATGCGTCATGGTAAAGGAGTAGGAACGGGCCTAAAGAAATAGCCGAAATACTAAGGAAAGTTAGAAATTTAATATTAGAATAGGATAAGAAAGGAAGTTTTAAATCTTGTCGACTGAAAGAAGGAAAATTATGGAACTGGTTATAAAGAAATTTAATGAACTGACAGTAGAAGAGCTGCATGAAATCCTTAAAATAAGAATTTCAGTATTTGTCGTGGAACAGAACTGTCCTTATCAGGAAGCGGATGATAAGGACAGATATTCCTATCACGTCTATTTAAAGGATGAGGAAGGTATACAGGCATATTTAAGGGTTATCGAAAAAATAGGAGACACAGATGAAGTGACTATAGGAAGGGTAATTGCGGTAAAGAGGAGATGCGGACTGGGAACAGAAATATTAAAGGAAGGCATAAAAGTTGCGAGAGACTATCTGAAAGCTGACAAGGTTGTCCTGGAAGCCCAGACATATGCCCGTGAATTATATGAGAAAGCTGGATTTGAACAGATTTCGGAAGAATTTCTGGAAGATGGGATACCACATATCAAGATGATGATGAAATTTTAAAAAATAATCGGAGGGAACTGATAAAAAAGAAACTCTGATTCAGACTATGAATAAACGCAGTTATCAAAAAGAAAGGAGAAAATAAAATGTACCATATAAAGGATGAAGAGTTTCTGAGGGGAAAAGTTCCTATGACAAAGGAGGAAGTAAGGGCTGTAAGTATTGCAAAACTTGAAATGAAGGATACGGACATATGTCTTGACATAGGGGGAGGGACAGGCTCGGTAAGTATAGAGATGGCAAGATTTGCAAAAAAAGGACATGTGTACACGATAGAACAGAACGAAGAGGCAGTCGGACTTATAAAGGAAAATTCAGAAAAATTTCAGATAAGGAATTTGACACTTATTCATGGAAAGGCTCCTGATGGGTTAAGCGTGATAAATACAAAGTTTGATAAGATATTTATCGGTGGTTCGGGAGGAAATCTGTCAGATATTATTAGCTATTCCTACGATAATTTAAATGATGGCGGTATTATAGTATTGAATTTTATTGTCCTTGAAAATACATTTGAGGCAGTGGAATGTATCAAGAAATCGGAATTCAAGGATCTGGATATAAGTCAGATTATAGTTGCCAAAAATAAGAAGATAAAAGATTTTAATATGATGATGTCTGAAAATCCCATTTATGTGATAGCAGCTAAAAAATAAAGGAAGTTCGGTTCTTTGACCTCCTTTTATTTTATTTGTACTAAGATTTTACCCTTAAAATATAAAAAAAACAAATACAATATATATATATATATTGTATATGATTATTTATGTTTATTAGTAGATAGTAATTGTTTCAATTCTGGATATAAAGAAAATTAGTATATGATAAATAAAAAAATATTTATTTAAAGAAGTTAATAATAAAAATAATAAAAACCTACATGATATTCTTATATAAATATTAAATATCTTATATATATTTAAAATAAAAATCAATAAAATTTTTGAAAAGACAAAGAACAATATCTATGATATAATAATCAAAAGGAATTATTTATAGGATTAAGTATAAATAGAATAAGGAGCAGGAATGGAAATAAGGAAAATGATAATAAATGATTATGAAGATATATATAATCTTTGGATCTCATGTAAGGGAATGGGGTTAAATAATCTGGATGATTCAAAAGACGGGATTGAAAAATTTCTAAAAAGGAATCCAGAAACGTGTCTTGTTGCAATAGAAGATGATAAGGCAGTAGGAGTAATTATTATAGGTAACGATGGAAGGAGGGGGTATATTTATCATACAGCGGTAAGTCCTGACCATAGAAAAAGGGGGATTGGAGAAAAACTTGTAGAAAAAGGCCTGGAAGCACTAAAAAATGAAGGAATAAACAAGGCGGCACTTGTAGTTTTTGAGAGAAATGAAGGTGGCAACAGGTTCTGGGGAAAAATGGGATTTACTGAAAGAAAGGATCTGGTATACAGGAACAGGGAGATAGTAGAACTGGAAAGAATAGATACTTAAAAACAGAATAAACTTTATAAAAATATGTTCTCAGAAAAATAGATATGATGCGAACATATATTGTGAGGAAAATTGGAGAAAAAGAAGAAGGAATATAGATAATAAAGTTTTATAGAGCAATCTCATTATATTTAGATATAAAAATGGAGGAACCGATATGGACAAAAAAACAAATATACCGCCCACAGGGCAGTCAACAAATCCAGGATCATTTAAAAGCAAAGGTAAGAATATCCCGATGATTATTCTGGCAGCATTTCTTATAATAATGGTGATAAGGAATATATATACGATAAAAACAGGGGAAGTAGGGATAGTTACAAGATTCGGAAAAGTTGTAAGACAGGCGGGAGAAGGGATAAATGTCAAGACTCCATTTATTGAAAGTGTTACAAAAATAGAAGTAAGGGATAATACGATAGCAGGACAGTATGAAGTTTCTTCAAAAGATATGCAGACAGTGAAGACTAATATTTCTGTACAATATAGGATAAATGATCCACTGAATATATTTAAAAGGTTCAGGAACCAGTACAAGGAAAGGCTGCTTGAACCTAGAATAGCTGAAGTCGTACAGGCTGCAACCTCTGCTTATACTATTGAGGAGCTTGTAAGTAAAAGACAGGAACTGTCGCAGAAGATATATCTTACACTCAGGGAAGATCTGAAGGAATTCGGGGTACAGGTTGTAAAAATAAGTATTACCAATCATGATTTTTCAGATGAATATGAAAAGGCAATTGAAGCGAAGAAAGCTGCTGAACAGGAAGCACAGAAAGTCGAGATTGAAAATAATCAGAAAATAAAGACGGCTGAAGCAAACCTGAAAGTAAAGGAACTGGAAGCTAGAGCCAACTCAGTACTTACTCAAAGTCTTACAAAGGAAGTACTGCAGAAACAGTGGATAGAAAAATGGGATGGTAAATTGCCGCAGTATCAGGGCGGAAATGCCAATCCGATTTTAAATATGAATGATGGACAATAGGTATTTATTAATTTTTTAATAGGAATGACCAAGCTAGGAGAATATTATGAACAGTACTGCTGATAACATCAATATTTTAGCAAAATTCTGTGGAAAAAGGGATCTGAATAGACTTACAGGAGAAGAACTCTTTAAGAAATATAAGATAAACCAGGCAGATATTATGGTGCTTTTCGGTGGAAGCATCATCTGCGGAGGGGATGTGCTGGCTAACGGAATTATGAACAGGGTTGCTAAAAAATATATTATTGTAGGCGGAGCTGGGCACACGACAGAAAGTCTGAGAAAGTCTGTCAATGAAAAATATCCTGAAATTCTGACAGAAGGCAGGACAGAATCTGAAATTTTCCAGATGTATCTTGAGAAGAAATATAATTTAAAAGCGGATTTTCTTGAATGTAGATCGACAAACTGCGGAAATAATATCACATTTCTTCTTCAGCTTATAAAAGAAGAAAGTCTGGAGTGTAAATCAGCTATACTGGTTCAGGATGCTACAATGCAGTATCGGATGGAAGCCGGACTAAGAAAATACTGTGACTATATGGAAATAATCAACTATGCAGCATACTCCGTAACAGTTACTGAAAAATCAGGGAAACTGGCTTTCAAAGAGGATATCCCGGGAATGTGGAATATGGAAAGATATATAGGTCTTCTTATGGGTGAAATATCAAGACTGAGAGATGACGAAAAGGGATATGGACCTAAAGGAAAAGATTATATTGTACATATAGATATTCCTGACAACGTTAAGAAGGCATTTTCTGAACTGGAACAGAAATATGGAAATTTAATAAGGAAAGCAGATCCGGTTTTTGCTTCAGGGAAGTAGCGATCAGTATACAGAATCTAAAAAAACGAGAATAAAAAAATGGCGTCGGCGGCAGGACTCGAACCTGCGACAAGCGGTTTAGGAAACCGCTGCTCTTTCCAGCTGAGCTACGTCGACACAACATGTTATAATGTTTTTTATATTGTAGGAATTTCTATTACACAGATAACTATATCATATTTTTATAATTTTTTAAAGAGGAAATTTAAAAAAAAATAAAAAAAAGGATAAAAAATAGGTATCTAGGCAGTTAGGGAAAAAGAAGATATCAATGAAAAATGAATTGTATCATATGGATGCTTATTCTGTAAACCAAGTATTTGATAGTGAGATGGAATTTATAAATGTTTTTAAATATAATATGACAGTATAAGGAAGGAGCAGAATGAAAAGCGGAAAAGGAAAATTCTATGGAATAGGCGTAGGAGTTGGAGATCCTGAAAATATAACAGTAAAAGCGGTAAAAAAGCTTCGTGATGTGGATGTAATAGTCCTTCCGGAAGCAAAAGGCGGAGAAGGAAGTACAGCTTTTGAGATAGTAAAGGAATATGTAAGAGAAGATGTAGAGCAATTATTTTTGGAGTTTCCTATGATAAAAGATGCGGAAGCAAGAAAAATATTCAGAAAAAATAATGCTGAAACAATAATAAGGGAATTGAAAAAGGGGAAAAATGTAGCATTCCTGACAATAGGGGATCCAATGACTTATAGTACATTTATTTATGTTCTGGAATATATACCTGATAATATTGAAGTGGAAACTGTTGCCGGAATAACATCATTTAACAGTATTGCTGCAAGGCTTAATGTTCCGTTGATGATAGGAGATGAAGACTTGAAAGTTCTTTCTGTCAATAAGAAAACAGATATTTACAAGGAAATTGAAAATAATGATAATCTTGTCCTGATGAAAATAAGTAGAAATTTTGAAAAAATACGAAAAGCAATAATTGAAACGGGAAATATACATAATGTAGTTATAGTTTCTGACTGTGGGAAGGAAAATGAAATTATATTTACAGATATTGAGAAAGTAGATGAAGTTCCTTATTTTTCAACATTGATTTTAAAGAAAAACGGTATAAAATAGTATAAAATTAACCAGGTTAGGTATTATGAAAGGATTTAAATATAATATCCATAATTACAGGATTTTCACTGTAAGATTTTCAAAGTCTGAAAATACGGATATTACTTTATGAATGGAAAAAATATCATGCAATGGTTTTAGGTTCACTGTTAGGAGATAGAGATAAGGATTTTTCTAATAAAAAGATTTTGGAGTACAGAAGATAATATAAGTAATAGCTGCAAGAAGAGAAAATTACTTAAAGAACTTGTAAGTAAAGTAGGGAAAAAATGGATAACTGGACTTTTTAAAATTTTATTAGCGATAACAGGAAAATAAAGTGTGAAAAATAGGTGATAATTTTTTAGTAGATTATTATTTTAATTGAAAGGAAAATTGTTACGAAAGCAAAAGAGCAAAAAGAAGTATTTAAAATAATCTAAAAAAAGCATCTTCAAAAGTGAGGATGCCTTTTTCTGTTATTTAAGAAACATTGTAATTAAAGGTATGATGAAAGCAAATAATATTGTACTTGTTGTAACCACATTTGTAGCATATTTTACATCTCCTTCTGATTCATTTGCTAGAATCGGCATTACAGCTAAAGCAGGGGCGGCAGACTGTACAATGAAAGTTTTGCTTTCAAGAACAGGTAATGTTCCGAACATTCTGCTTCCAAGAAAAATCAGCCCAATCATTACTAAAGGCGAAAGTACGAATCTTCCTAAGAGAGCAAAAACAGTATCCTTGTCAAAGTTGATACTTTTCAGCCCTGCATTTGAAAGTACAATTCCTATATAAATCAATGATAGGGGAGTAACAATTCCTCCCAGATATCCTAATGTCGAATTAATGAACTTAGGAACTGGGATTTTTAATACCAGAAATATCAGTGCTACCAGAAATCCTAATAATGGAGGAGGTAGCAGTTTTTTCCAGTTAAATCCTTTCTTTTTCTTATTTTTTGAAGGATTGTCATTTTCAATCAGTATTACACCAAATGCCCATGTGGATACTGTATTTGTAATATAGTAGACAAGAAAATACGGAAGGCTGTTTTCTCCAAATAATGCGATATTTAAAGGCAGTCCTATAAATATAGTATTAGCATTTACAACAGTATTCATGAATATTCCCTGTCTTCCGGGCCTTACTTTTATTAGTTTTACTGTAACCCATGATATTATATACCCTATAATGACTGATAGGAATGTATATCCCAGTCCACCGGTTAATGAGATCAGCTTTTCCAAAGTCAGATATTTTAATACAGAAACAAAAATTGATGCAGGCAGTGCAATATTCATGATAAGCTTTGAAATCTGATTTCCAAAATTATCATCAAACCATTTTTTTTCTTTTAAAATATATCCCAGTAAAATCAATAGGATTATTGAAAGAATATTTTCAACAGAAGAAAGAAATGCCATTTTCCCTCCTATTCTTCAATCGATTCATATATAGGATACCATTTAAGCTCTTTTATGGCTTTTTCTATATCATCAACCGGTTCTTTATTCAATTTTTCATCAATGGCACATTGCCCGACAGCCTTTGCAACCGTTTCAGAAAATTCTGTCAGCCTTGAAACAGGAGGCAGGACAGCCGCTCCCGGTTTAGAAGTATCTACAATTCCTCCTAGAGAATGGGCAGCTTTAGATATCATCTTATCTGTCAGGATTCTTGCATGGGATGCTATTGTTCCCAGTCCAAGCCCCGGATAGATTAATGCATTGTTTGCCTGACCGATTTCATATGTTATCCCGTTATATTTAATAGGATCATAAGGTATTCCGGTGGCAATGAGGGCTTTTCCGTCTGTCCACTTGAGCAGGTCCTGTGCAGTGGCTTCAGCCAGCTTTGTAGGATTACTTAACGGGAAAATCATAGGTCTTTCCTTATAGGAAGCCATTTCTTTTACAATTTCTTCTGTAAATGTCCCAGGAACCGTAGATGTACCTACTAGAATAGTAGGATGTACTGCTTTTACTGCTGCTTCAAGATTTGTAAGCTCTTCTGAATTAGTAAATTCAGAACGTTTTCTTGCAAAAGGTTTCTGTTCAGGTGTCAGATCTGTCATATCATCAAAAAGAAGCCCCTGCTTATCTACTAAATAAAATCTTTTATATGCCTCTTCCTCTGAAAGTCCCTGCTGTATCATTTCACCCAGAACTCTCTTTGCAATTCCGGCTCCTGCTGTTCCGGCTCCAAAGCACATATAGACCTGATCAGTAATTTTTTCGCCTGTTATTTTTAATGCCCCTAATATTCCCGCCAGTGTAATTATTCCAGTCCCCTGAATGTCATCATTAAATGTTGCTATTTTTTCCTTGTATTTATTCAGTATATTTGCAGCATTGGATCGTCCGAAATCTTCCCAGTGGAGATACAGTTTTGGGAAGAGTTTTTCCACAGTCTGTACAAATTTATCTATAAAATCATAATATCTGTCTCCACGAACCCGTTCATGTCTGTTTCCAAGGTATAGAGGAGCCTTTAAGAGGGAATCTCTGTCAGTTCCTACATCAAGGACTACAGGAAGTACGCTTTTAGGGTTTATTCCAGCTGCTGCTGTGTATACCATAAGCTTTCCGACAGAAATGTCTACTCCATTAGTAGCCCAGTCTCCGATACCGAGTATCCCTTCAGCATCAGTTACTACTATTAGTCTTATATCCCTTCCGTCAGCAGCATTTTTCAAAGTTTCTTCCATACTATCCGGTTCATCTATTGAAAGGAAGGCAGCATTTTGAGGCTGTATAAAAAGTTCACTGTAGTTTTCAATACTTTCTGCTATTACAGGATCATAAACAATAGGCATGAATTCTACAATATGCTGGCTGAACATATAGTAAAATAGAGTTCTGTTAGTATTAAAAATTTCCATTAAGAAATGTCTTTTTTCAATTAACGGATCTTTTTTCTTAAACTGGTTATACACCTGCTCTGCCTGTTCTTCTATTGTCTGGATATGAGGGGGAAGTAACCCAGTCAGACCGAACTTTTGCCTTTCCTCCTTTGTAAAGGCTGTTCCCTTGTTCAGGAATGGATTGTTTAAAATTTCATACGGTTTTTTCATTATTTTTCTCCTTCTTTCTGGAATTTTTATGGACTGTGTAAAATTGACTAATCATATTTGATTAGATACAGCTTTTATGTATAATATACTCCCCTGTATTTTGAATGTCAATGAACTTGTTAATGTTCTAACCGTTTTATTATAAAAAACTAATTAATTGCAAATCGGTTTAATATATTGTAAAATAAACCTGATGAAAAAACAGTCTGTTAATCATATTATATAATCGTAAAATAAAATTTATATCACATTTATAAGACAGAAATCAGTCGTAAAAACTTTCTCCGTATTTATGGACAACATTATACCGCCGACATCATGAAGAGGGGTTATATAAAACGGACTTTTATTTTTAAGGATTTTAAGTTATAATATATCTATAAAATTAGAGGGAGTGATTTTAAATGAAAAGAATATTAACGGTTCTATTATCGGTAGTTTTATTATTAGGCTGCGGTGCACCAAAAGTTCAGAAAGACTTTGAAAAAATGTTGAGTGCTTTACAGAGCGGCGATATAGAAAAAATAAAAAAACTGACTCCAGGTCTAGAAGTTCAGTTTAATGATGAAATATCAAAGATGTATCTGAATGGATACAAGAAACTGTCTTATAAAATTAAGAATACTAAAGTTACCGGTGATACTGCAGTTATAAATCTGGATATGAAAGCTCCTGATCTGTCATCCTATTTTCCGGAATATATGAAAAAGCTTTCAGAGATGGGTAGCAAAAATTTAGAGATAGATCCAGAGAAACTTATGGAGCAGAGCGAGAAAATTATGAGTGATTTCTTTACAGAAAAATTAAATTCTGCTGATCTGAAGTATACAGAAAAAAATATAGATGTATATTTTAAGAAGAATGGAAAAGAATGGGAAGTAGACTATAACAATAGTAAAAATAA
>CAYYAV010000044.1:0-9816 GCA_964469865.1 uncultured Fusobacteriales bacterium
TACCTGCTTCATTACAGGGAAAAAAAGTGACAAGAATACATTATAATGGGGAAGACGACTACGGTTCAGAAGACGGAATAAAGTTTGTAGTGCATCAGGGCGGAATAAAATTAAAGCTGGAAAGTGTTGAATATAGAGAATTTTCAGGTGATGACTGGAGATTAGTAACATTAGGAACTCTTTTCACATTCAGTCCTAAAAAAGGGGAAGTGTATAGCTTTAACGGAATTTTACCGGAGGGAATACCGTTCCAGAGGCTCGTTGTGGAATACAAGGGAAAAAGTATAAAATATAATCTTCATTATGACCTAAGACTTGTCATGATTGATGGAGAACCTGAAGATGTGGAAGTAGTGGAACTTTATTCAGGTGATAAAGGATACGGTAATTAGCCATTAATAATGAGCAGACAGATTTTTGAATAATGGAAATGGGAAACTGAACTATAATAAAAATACAGGGGAGATAAGCTATGAAAAAAATAATAATTGTGATGTTTATGATATTTGCAGGAGGGCTACTGGCATATAAGTCAAATGAAAATCAATATTATTATGATAAATATGCGACTTTAACAGGAATTTTAAAAGAGGTGACAGTTGAAGATGACATGGGCTATGAATCTGGTAAGTCTACCCAGATATATGTTCTCAAACTAGACAGCCCTATAACTATAATGGAGGAAACTCCTGTATTTGGAGATGGAACTCCTGATATAATAGAAGAAGTACACGTTGTAGAATCTTTTGAAGAAAAAGGGACAAAACCTTTAAAAACATCAGTAGATAAGAGAGTTAAAATAAAAGGAGAATTAGTAAAAGCACATACAGGATACCACAAAAGAGATGCAGTACTTTTTGATGCGGTAATCGAGTAGAAAAAAGCGTACAGAAAGGTATGTAGGGTGTGTAAAAAATAGTAATACCTTTCATATGTGATATAGATTGCCATTATAATGCCCCTTTTTATATAAAAAAAGTCTTTGATAAGAAGAAAGCTGAAATATATCTTCACCTATTGATTTATTATTTCACCTGACTGTATGTCTTAAATATCCTTTCCATTTCCTTCCTAAAGACAGGAGATCCTATGAGATCGAATTCTTCCTGTGTAGGCATCTTACAGAAAGCACCATAATAATATTCATGTAATCCATCTATCCCACCATTTATATCTTTTGCCCCCGATTCTTCAGCCAGTATACTGTTTAAATTCTTTGTAGCTTCCTGATTTTCTTTTAATGTATGTCCCATTTTCTTTCCTTCTTCAATATAGCTCTTTTCCATAATAAGAGATCCTATCATTATACAAAGTTCATCTTCTTCTCCTGGCAAGTTATAGAATTTCTCCCATTCTTTAACTTCCATGAGAGTAACTCCTCTTTCATCTTTATATGGGGCTGAAAATCCAGTTATCCCCAGTGTTATCAGTAATAATACCAGAATTTTCCTCATTTTTCATCATTCCTTTCTATTCTATAAATTTATTTTTGAACAAAATTATTTTTAAAATATCAGGAAAATCAACTTTCAATTCCTCTTTTTTCACAGTTATAGAGATATTTCCTGCATATAATTCATAATGTAGCCGTATTCCCATATATTAAGATATTATACCAGAAAATAGAATATTTTTCTATCTCCTTCAACTATGTACATTTAAAGCTGATTTCTTCATATCTTCCTTTTAATTTTATACCCTTAACCTTAAAATAATCTTAAAACAGAAAGGTTATAGACTAAAAAAGGGAAGCTTGAAACAGTTACTGAAACTTATTTTAAAGCTTGCCCTATTTAGTTATTTTAGATTATTTTCTTGTATTTTCCTGTGGTGGTAGTGGTTTTTTCACATTATTTTTTTGGTTATTGTTATTTTTTTTCAACGGTTTCTGTTGCTTATTCTTATCTCCTTTTCTAACTGGCTTTTCATTATTATTTTTTTTCAACGGTAATCTCTTTTTTTCCTGTACCTGCTGTTCCTTTGGAGTTAGAGGTTTCCTGTCTCCGTTGTTTACCGATGCTGCAAAAGATGTAATTGACAGTATTGCTACTCCTGTAACTACTACTAATTTTTTCATTATATTCTTCATGTTAATTCCTCCACTTTATTTCAATTTTATAATTTCTTGTGATTTCCTTTTCACAATGATATAGTACCATTGAAATTTGACAAATATATGTCTTTATTTTTTACTTTATATTTTTTTATATTTTATCTTTTCTTAGAGAAATTAACTTTTTAGACAAATCACTTTTTAAGATGGTTTTTATAGGCAAGAAGCCTCAATGCATTAAATACCACTGCTACTGTTGTCCCTTCATGGAATATTACAGTTGGACCCATCTCAGTTAACCCAAATAATGACGCCGGTATTAGAAATACTATCATACCAAGGCTTATAATGAGATTCTGTTTTATTATCTTTTTGGATTCCTTACTTAGCCCTATGACAAATGGAAGATTTTCCAGTTTATCAGCAAGTAATGCCACATCAGCAGTCTCAAGGGCTACATCTGATCCTGCTGCTCCCATTGCAATCCCTACATTACTTATGGCCATTGCTGGAGCATCATTTACACCATCTCCAACCATTGCTATTGTCATTCCTGAATTTTTAACTTTCTCTATTTCCTTCAGCTTATCTTCAGGTAGCAATCCTCCTTTCACTGTTGTTATTCCTAACTCTTTCCCTATTGTTCCTGCCACTTTAGGATTATCCCCTGATAGCATCATTATATCAGCTACACCTATTTCCTTTAGGGCACTTATTGTTTCTGCTGCCCCTTTCCTCGGTTCATCAATAAGAGCGACAATTCCTACTATCCCTCTTTTTTCAATTCCTATGATCATTGTTGTATAACCGCTTTCAGAAAATCTATCTATTTTTTTCTCTATTTCTTCTGTATAGGTAAGTCCTGATTCCAGCATGAGATTTTTACTTCCTATGCATACCTTCTCCTGATTTAATACTGAAACAATTCCTTTTCCTGGAACATTCTTTATACTTGAGACTTCCATACTTCTACAGTTTTCCTTTAATATTTCATTACATTTCCTTACAATGGATCTTGCAATAGGATGTGTACTTAGGCTTTCAACTGAAAAAAGTATACTCAACAGTTCATTTTCTTCAATATTATAAGCTTCTATACTCTTTACTGCAGGATTTCCCTCTGTCAATGTACCGGTCTTGTCAAAAGCTATTGTATGGAGCCCTCCCAATACCTCCAGTGCCTTACCTCCTTTTATAAGAACCCTTTCCTTGGCAGCTCTTGCTATTCCGCTCAAAACAGCACTTGGAGTCGATATTGCCAATGCACACGGACTTCCTCCCACAAGTACCCTCATTGCCCTATAAAAACTTTCTGCAGGTGTTTCCGGTACGATAACAAATACAAAACATAGAACTACTACAAAAATTAGTATAAAAGGAACATAATATTTTTCTATATTCTTTGTAAACTGTTGTGTAGGAGACTGTTTTGATTCCGCTTCATTTACCATTTTAATAAGTCTTGCCAAAGTAGAATCAGCTGATATTTTCAGTACTTCCACTTCCAGAACCCCTTCTCCATTTATAGTTCCTGCAAATACTTTATTCTTCTCATCTACTGAAGTAAAGTCCCTATGGATATTTCTTTCATTAACCTCTATCGGAACTTTTTCTACAGGGCTGCTTTCTCCTGTTATAGGTGCCTGATTTACACTGCTTTCCCCTAAAATTATTACTCCATCTACGGGAATTTTACTTCCTGCCTTTACTAAGACTATATCTCCCAGCTTTACTTCTTCTATTGGAATCTGAACTATTTCTCTACCTCTTCTTACACTTGCTACAGAAGGTGTCAGGTCATTTAAAGCCTTTATCTGTTTTTTCGCCTTTTCCAGTGCATAATTTTCAAGGGAGTTACCGAGACTGAATAAAAATAGAAGCAATGTTCCTTCAGAATGTTTTCCAAGTATGGCAGCTCCTACAGCCGCAAATATCATTAAAAAATCTATTTCAAATTTCCCTTTCATTATATCTTCTGAAGTTTCCTTTGCTGCATAGTATCCTCCGAAGAAATACGCTATATAATATGCTATATGATGTACCGTAACATTTTTTACCATTATCTCTAAAATGACACCTAATATTAGAAATACTAGACATAATATTGTAAATATTATCTCTATATTATATTTTTCCTTTACTCCATTTTCCTTATCCCTTTCTTTGTCTTTATAATTTTTATCTATATTTTCATCCTTTATTCCGAATCCGGTTAAGACTGTACTCATTTCTATCACCCTGTTTATTACCTCTCTATTTTATATGATTAATTATTTATTTAATCTAATGGGATTATACTATCAAAATACAAATAAGTCCAGTAAAAACAATGCTTTGGATATCTAAAGGAATTTCATTTCAATCTACAAATACATATTATATACAAAATATTTTATAATGTATTATATATAATAGAATTAAAAAAAGAGGAAATTTCCTCTTTTTTAATTCTGTATTTTCCATATATTGTTTACTTTATCCATTTTTATTATCCTAGTTGCCTTATCAGTATCTTTCAAGGCAGCAAGTTCCTCAGAAAGTACTTTTACAGTTATTTTATAAAGTTCTGTAATAGCTGTAAGTTCTTCCTTTGCTTTCCATTTCTTATTTGTAGCGTCCTGTACAGTATATCCCATTTTAGCTTTGAACCTTTCTTCGGCCCTCCTGTTTATATTCTGCTCATCCAGCATTCCGATATCGGGACCTTTCAGATTAACTGTTACTTCTGCTTTTAGTGGCGACATATAGTTAATTTTTATTATTTCATACCCTGTACTCATCTTATTATATATATCTATCAATAAATTCTGGGTATAGTGATAGGAGAACATTGCATCTTCAGTAGTTACTATATCAATAAAGAGTTCTCCTTCAGAAAGAGGATCTACAGCTTCCTTCTTTATTTTATCTCTTTCTTCTCTTGCCATTATAATCTTCTCTGTCATTTCCTTCCTGACTGCCTCTTCTATCTGGCTGTTATTTCTGTCTATGTCTGTTCTGCTTATCTTCACTCCTTTTTCCTGGGATACTGTGTATGCCACTGACATTCTCTGTAAAGAAAATACAAGTATTGTCAATAATATAATCTTTTTCATATTTTCTCCTCATATTTAATATATATACTATTATAGCATATTTTAATCTTATTGTTTAGTATCCTCGATATTTTTTGATTTCAGATAAAATTCCTTTATTTATCTAGCAGAAAGAGCTGCCTTAAAGACAGCTCTTCCACATAACTTTTTATTCCATAACATTCCTAATAACCATGGATTTAAAGACTTACCTCCTGCCTCTTCCCCGAGATTTCAGATCATCTCTAAATCCTGGCGGTTGTGCTTTACTAACTTTTCTTCTAACTTTCTTGAATTTTTTTGGTGGCTCCTCATATCTTCTGACTACACTCCCTGTATTAGAAGCGCCTGCAGATATCCTCACATTTCCAAAATTGATATCTACATTTCCACTAATAGATGCTGCCGAAGATATTATAGATATTCCGGCTATTCCCAGAACTATCATTAATTTTTTCATAGCCGACACCTCCATAATTGTAATTTTGGGTAGTTTTAATTACAGAAAATATTCTATCATTAATTTGTGTCAAAATTATGAACTTTTCGTTTGTATTCTATTATTTTTTCATGAGATGTTATTCTTAGATACCTCGATACCTCAAAACTCATAAGATGAAGAACCTAAAGACAGACTCTTAAATCACTTAGTATTTTTCCTATATCAGCCCATTTTCTTCCAGGAATGATGTTTCTACAAAATGCCCTGGTTTATACTCCGTCAACTCAGGTTTTTCAGGAATATAGCTTATTTCTGAAATATCTCCCATAGGACTTCTCAGATAGGATTCATCCATATTTATTTTTTCCTTTTTCTTATATGTAGGATCTGCTACAGGAACAGCAGATATAAGGGATTTTGTATAACTGTGCACAGGATTATTATACACAGCATCCGGTTCTCCCAGTTCCACTACTTTCCCTCTATACATTACTGCCACACGGTCTGATATATACTTAACCATTGACAGGTCATGTGCTATAAAAAGTAAAGTCAGGTTTCTTTCTTTCTGGAGGTCTTTCAGCAGATTTACTACCTGTGCTTGAATAGATACATCAAGTGCAGATATAGGCTCATCACACACCAGCACTTCTGGATCTACCGCAAGGGCCCTTGCAATACCTATCCTTTGCCTCTGTCCTCCTGAAAATTCATGTGGAAACCGGTTTGCATGCTCCCTGTTTAATCCAACTAATTCAAGAAGCTCGTAGACTTTTTCAGTCCTTTCCTTCTTTGTCCTTGCAAGCTTATGAATATCTATCCCTTCTGCTATTATATCTCCTACTGTCATCCTCGGGTTCAGTGATGCCTGTGGATCCTGGAATATCATCTGGACTTTCTTTGTAAATTCCTTTGTACTGTATTTATCTGTGGACTTTCCATCCAGTATTATCTGACCTGCAGTTTTAGGATAAAGAATACTTAAAGTTCTTCCAAGTGTTGTCTTTCCAGAGCCTGATTCACCCACAAGACTCAGAACCTCTCCTTCATATATATCCATTGTGATATTGTCTACTGCTTTCAGCACCTGCTTCTGCTTCATAGGAAAATATTTCTTAAGATTTTTCATTTCTATCATTTTTTTTCTGTTATACATATTCATATTATTCTTCCCCTTCATTTCCTTTGTCAAAAGGTGATTTTACTTTCGGAGCTCCTTCCACATATAGCCATGATTTTACAAAATGACCATTTCCTAAATCTATCATCGGAGGTTTTTTTTCATAGTCTATTTTCATTGCATATTCTGATCTTGGCGCAAAAGGGTCCCCAGCCGGTGGCTTAAGTAGGTCAGGTGGTGTCCCTGGAATAGATGACAGTTTCTCGCTGCTCGACATGTCCAGTCTAGGAAGGGATTTTAATAATCCCCATGTATAGGGATGTTTAGGATTTTTAAACAGTTCCTCTACAGGAGCTTCCTCCAGTTTTTCTCCTGCATACATTACCACTACCCTGTCTGCTGTTTCAGCTACTACTCCAAGATCATGTGTTATGAGTATTACAGCTATATTCAGTTCTCTTTTTAGCTCATTTATAAGCTCAAGTATCTGTGCCTGTATTGTTACATCAAGGGCTGTCGTAGGTTCATCACATATAAGCAGATCAGGTTCACATGAAAGGGCTATTGCTATGACCGCCCTCTGTCTCATCCCACCTGAAAATTCATGAGGATACTGCTTAAACCTCTCTTCAGGTTTCGGTATTCCTACTTTTCTCAGTATTTCTATTGCCTGTTTCTTAGCCTCTTTTTTTCTTATCTTTTTATGAATCAATATTCCTTCCATTATCTGTTTTCCTACTTTTATTGAAGGATTAAGGGAAGTCATCGGATCCTGGAATATCATCCCTATTTTTCCACCACGGAGCTGTCTCATCCTTTCATCGGAAACTTGTACTATATCTTCTCCGTCAAACAGTATCTCTCCACCTTTTATTTCTCCTGGAGGCATAGGAATCAGCCTCATGATAGTCTGAACTGTTACAGATTTCCCTGATCCCGATTCTCCGACTATTGCTAAAGTTTCTCCCCTATCCACTGAAAAACTTATATCCCTTAATGCCTTTACTTCTCCTGCATAGGTGTTAAAAGAAACACTTAAGTTTTTTACTTCCAATATTTTTTTACTCATTTCTTTCTCCTAGTCCAATAGTATCTTACGATCTTAATTTAGGGTTCAATGCGTCATTTAATGCATCTCCCACTATGTTAAACGCTAATGTTATAAGCGATATAACTAATGCCGGTATAATAAACAGGTACGGATATGAATCCATATTTACAAATCCATCATACACTAGATTTCCTAGAGATGCTTGCGGTATCGGTACCCCCAATCCTATAAAGCTAAGAAATGCTTCTGTAAATATGATATTAGGTATATCTGTTGTAAGCCTTATTATTATTACACTTAATGTATTTGGAATCAGATGTTTTAAAGTAACCCATATAAAGTTACCGCCTAAAGACTTTGATGCAAGGACAAATTCACTTTCCTTTATTTTAAGGACTTCTCCTCTTACCAATAATGAATAATTCAGCCATCTTGTAAGAGACATTGCTATAATTATTGTCCTTACGCTATTCCCCATTACAACCATAAGCAGTATTATATAAATCATAGAAGGGATTGTCATTATGACTTCAACCAGCCTTGTCATGACCATATCTACAACTCCACCGAAATAGGCTGAAACCGCTCCATAAATCGTACCGAAGACAACGCATATTATTGCAGTAATTATGGACAGCTCCATTGATATCCTTATTCCTTGAGAAAGACGTGCAAAAAGGTCTCTCCCCAGATTATCAGTTCCAAGATAATGTCCTGTTTTTATCCCCTGAGAAGGACTTAAGAACTTTATAGCCAGATCCTGTTCCCTGTATGAATATTTTGTAAGCATCTGACCGAATAATGCAAGAAACAGAAATACCATCATAAGTCCCAGAAAAGTCAATGCCAGTTTATTCTTCTTGAATCTTCTCCATCCGTCCTGCCAGAAAGTCAGGCTAGGCTTGTATATTATTTCACTCTGTTCAGTATCAGGTCCAATCAGCGTAAAATCATTAGCTGTAATAATATCTTGTATATCGTATGTAAATTCGCCGTCGTTTATATTTTCTGGTATATTCGCCATATTACGCCTCATCTCCTTTTCCAAGTTTAATTTTAGGATCAACCATGACATAAACTATATCCATTACTATCATCATAAGTATCAGAAAAGCTGCATAGAATACAGTCACTCCCAGTACCATTGTATAATCTCTGTCATTTATGGACTGTATATAGTATTTCCCAAGACCCGGAATGGTAAAAGCTTTCTCAATTACAAATGATCCTGTCAATACTGCTGCTATTGTAGGTCCCATTATTGTAATTATCGGCAATATAGCATTCCTCAATGAATGTTTTAATACTATGGCTCCCGGTTTTACCCCTTTTGCTATAGCCAGTCTTATATAGTCCTGTCCCATGACCTCTATCATCTTATCTCTTAAAAGCCTCGCTATAAGAGCTACCGTATATAATCCCAATGCTATTACGGGAAGTATTTTCTTTTCTGGGCTATCCCATCCTGAAAGACGTATTTTCAAAAAATCAGGGAATCCCAGCTTATCAATCAAAATACCATTATGTATATCAACAAAATATTTCTGCATCAGTCCCGCCAGGACAAAGCTAGGGACCGATATCCCGATAACAGCTATGACCATTGCTATCTTATCCTGATATTTTCCCCTGTTCAGTGCCGCCACTATTCCAAGAGGTATTCCGACTACCAGGGCAAATATTATAGATCTTGCTCCCAGATCGGCTGAAACAGGAAAACTTTGTTTTATAACATCGTTCACTGATCTTCCTCTAACCTTCATGGACATTCCCAGATCTCCTTTTGCAACATTCTTTAAATACTGCATATACTGTTCTCCCAGAGGTTTATCCAAATGATATTTAGCCATCAGATTTTCTTTAATTTTGGGAGGTATCGCCTTCTCACTCTGAAACGGATCTCCAGGTAACAAATGTAGTAAAAAGAATGTTATAGTTATTACAAGCCATAAGGTTACAAGACCCATAACAATCCTGTTTACTAAAAACTTTAAGATATTATTCATGTTGCTTTCTCTTCCTTTCCTCTACCTAAATCTTTATCTAAGATTTCTCAGTATTTTTCATAATCTATAT
>CAYYAV010000045.1:0-9794 GCA_964469865.1 uncultured Fusobacteriales bacterium
TCCGATCTAAGAAAATAGGTGAAATATATGGACTTAATGTCATTAATCTAGAATATGAATTTGGAGAAAGCTATAAACTGGAAGATGTAAAGGAAATATTAATAGAAAATCCTGATGTAAAAGGAATTTTAGCAACTCATAGTGAAACATCAGTAGGGATATTGAATGATATAAAGTCTCTAGGAGAATTAACAAAAGGGACAGATATACTATTAATTATAGATACTATAAGCGGGCTTGTAGCTAATGACTTTGATTTTGATGGTTGGAATATTGATGTGGCAGTGGCAGGGAGCCAAAAAGCATTCCTGATTCCACCGGGGTTAGCTTTTCTAACGTTAAGTGATAAAGCTAAGAAGGCTATGGAAAGATCAGATCTTCCTAAATACTATTTCAGTATAAAGCAGTATGATAAATATTTTTCTGAAATGTCGGAAACTCCGTATACTCCGGCAATAGGCCTTATTTTGGCATTGCATGAATCATTAAAGGATGTCATAAAAAGAGGAGTGGAAAATATAATAAATGAAAAGTATGAATTAAGGAAACTTATAGAGGAAAAATCTCAAAAATTGGGATTTAAATTACTTGTAAAAGAAGAATCAAATAGAACAAACACTCTTGTATCAATATATAAGGAAGGTGTGTCCATTAAAGGAGTTATAAATACACTTGAAGAAAAAGGCTATACTGTTACCGGAGGAAAAGGGAAATATGCTGAGAGTCTAATGAGAATAGGTATTTTAGGAGAAATAACTAAAAAACAGATTGAAGACTTTTTTATAATATTTGAAGATGAAATAAAAAAACAATTATAAGCAGGGAGAGTAAATGAAACCTTATTTATTTAAAATAGGAAGTTTTGAGTTAAGAATATACAGCCTGATGTATATTCTTGCTTTTGTTATAGGAATATACATCGCTTCCAAAGATGAAGTTGCTAAAAAAAGGGGAATAAAAGATAAGAAAGTGATAGAAGATTTTGCTTTCTGGGGGATGATAGCAGGGTTAATAGGAGCAAGGCTTTATTATGTGATATTGAGGTTCAATGACTATATGCAGAGTCCAATATCAATATTAAGAGTATGGGAAGGAGGTCTTGCTATACATGGAGGGATAATAGGAGGTTTTATAGGGACATATTTATATGCTAAAAAGAATAAATTGAATCTATGGGTATTAACTGATATGGCTGTAGGACCTCTATTATTTGGACAGTTCCTAGGAAGATTCGGAAATCTGGCTAATGGAGAAATACATGGATTTCCTACTTTTACTCCATTAAGCGTTATTCTTTCAGGGAAATTTTCTGAATGGTGGGAAGTATATCAGAATATGACTCTTGAAGCTCAAAGTAAATTTAAGGAACTGGTCCCATGGGGAATTGTCTTTCCTGAAGGCAGTCCTGCTGGAATGGAATTTCCAGGATATCCATTACATCCAGCCATGATATATGAATCTATATTAAATTTAATAGGATTTATCTTATTATGGTTTGTCTTCAGAAAGAAAGGCTATAATAAAGGGATACTTTCAATGATATATTTAATAATGTATGCTATTATAAGAATATTTGTGAGTACTTTTAGGGTAGAAGATTTATTGATACATGGAATAAGGGCTCCTTATGTAATAAGCTTTATCATGATAGTATTTGCTATAGCAGGGATAAAGTACTTCAGTAGAAGTAGCAATAATGATAGAACAGAATAAAAATAAAGACAGTCTTTTATTTTAAATAATATTTTGATATAATAATGGATAAAGATTATACGAATCTAAAAAACGTAAATAAGAATTAAGAGGTGAAAAATATGTGGTTTACTAAATCACAAGAAGATGTATTAAAAGAATTGAATGTAGATCCTAAAGTTGGGCTGACTAATGATGAAGTTACAAAAAGGATTGAACAATATGGTCCAAATAAATTAAAAGGCAAACCTAAAAAGACTTTATTACAGTTATTTCTGGCACAATTAAAGGATATGCTCATATATGTCTTAATAGGAGCTGCGGTAATCAATGTAATAGCCCACTGGCCACATGGATGGACAGATGCACTTATAATATTATCTGTTGTCCTTATAAATGCCGTAGTAGGAGTAGTTCAGGAATCGAAAGCTGAAAAAGCACTTGAAGCCCTTCAGCAGATGACGACTCCTAAGAGTCTTGTCAGAAGGAATGGGGAAGTTATTGAAGTAAATTCGGAAGATCTTGTACCAGGAGATATTCTTGTAATAGATGCAGGAAGATATATTCCGGCAGATATACGTCTAATTGAAAGTGCTAACCTTCAGATAGAAGAGTCTGCTCTGACAGGAGAATCTGTTCCTAGTGAAAAAAATGCAGGATTTATAACAGATGATGAGAAGATTCCTGTTGGAGATAAGGAAAATATGGCTTTTATGTCCACAATGGCAACTTATGGAAGGGGAGAGGGAGTTGTAGTAGGAACAGCCATGGATACTGAAATAGGTAAAATAGCAAAAATACTGGATGAAGATGAAAATACATTGACTCCATTACAGATAAAGCTTGAAGAATTAGGAAAGATTCTGGGATATCTGGCAATGGGAATATGTGCCCTGATATTTGTTATAGGTCTGTTTCAGGGGAGAGAACCTCTGGACATGTTTATGTCAGCAATCAGCTTAGCAGTTGCTGCAATACCTGAAGGGCTGGTAGCAATAGTGGCAATAGTTCTTGCAATGGGTGTTACAAAAATGTCAAAAATTAATGCCATTGTCAGGAAGCTGCCTGCAGTTGAAACATTGGGAGCAGTAAATATTATATGTTCTGATAAGACTGGAACATTAACTCAGAATAAGATGACAGTAGTAAAGACATATACATATGAAAATCTGAGGGATATTCCACCTACAGGAAGAGATTTTAATGCAAATAATGATGAATCTGAACTTATAAGATCATTTGTACTCTGTTCAGATGCATCAATAGATAGTGGACAGGATATAGGAGATCCTACAGAAGTTGCCCTTGTAGTTTTAGGAGACAGGTTCAATCTCGAAAAGAATTCCTTGAATAAGGAATATAATAGAGTGGGGGAGAATCCATTTGACTCTGACAGGAAACTGATGTCAACATTAAATGAAGAAGGGGATAAATACAGGGTTCATACAAAAGGAGCAATAGACAACATTCTTATGAGATCTGATAGAATACTGGTAAATGGAGAGATAGTTCCGTTAACAGAAGAGATGAAAAATAAGATATTAAAAGTTACAGAAGAAATGTCAGATTCAGCATTAAGAGTATTAGGAGTAGCCTTTAAAGATGTGGATACTAAAATAAGTCCTGAAGAGATGGAAAAAGAACTTGTAGTTGTCGGTATAGTAGGAATGATAGATCCACCTAGGACAGAAGTGAAAGATTCCATAGCAGAGGCAAAGAAGGCTGGAATCACTCCGATTATGATAACAGGAGATCACAAAAATACAGCAGTTGCCATAGCAAAGGAACTGGGAATATCTACAGATATTAATCAAAGTCTGACAGGTGCTGAAATAGATGAACTCTCAGATGAGGAGTTTGCAAAGAATATAAATAAATACAGGGTATTTGCAAGGGTGTCACCTGAACATAAAGTGAAAATAGTAAGAGCATTTAAGGAACAGGGGAATATAGTATCAATGACAGGGGATGGAGTAAACGATGCACCGTCATTGAAATTTGCTGATATCGGAGTAGCAATGGGAATTACTGGAACAGATGTCTCTAAAGGTGCAAGTGATATGATACTTACTGATGATAATTTTACAACGATAGTACATGCAATAGAAGAAGGAAGAAATATATATAATAATATTAAAAAGACAGTAATGTTTCTTCTTTCATGTAACCTTGGAGAAGTTATATGTATATTTATAGCGACATTACTTAACTGGCCGTTACCATTAGTAGCAACTCAGCTGTTATGGGTAAATCTGGTGACTGATACATTACCTGCCATCTGTCTTGGAGTAGATCCGGGGGATAAGGATGTAATGAACAGGAATCCTAGGAACCCTAAGGAAAGTTTCTTTTCTGAAGGGTCTGGAATAAGGGCAGCTATTGGAGGAACTTTAATAGGAATATTGACATTACTTGCTTTTTATCTGGGAGTAATTCATAATGGAGATAATATAGTACTGACAGATGCAGCCTTCTTTAAGACTCCTGAAGGGACAGAGGTGCTGACATATGGAATGACAATGGCATTTATAGTACTGACTTTTTCACAGCTGTTTTATTCCTTGTCAATGAGAAATAGTAAGAAGACTATTATTGAGGTAGGATTTTTTGGAAATAAGCTTCTCATATTATCTATAATAATAGGAATGTCATTACAGGTAATTTTAACTTCTACTCCTGCAATAGCAAAGGTATTTAAGGTGACTCAGATGGATTCGAGCCATTGGGGAATAGTAATAGGATTATCTTTAATACCGCTTATTGTAAACGAGGTTATAAAAATTTTAACAAAACGAAAAGTATAATTAAAAATTATTACAGATTATTAATAAATGGTTCATAAGTGATCTGTCGTTGTCCAGTATTAGAAAAATAATCTAGCTTCGACAGATTTTTTTATATTAATTTTAAAGGAGTTAGAACAGATATAAGAAAAAATAGAAATGATTTTATATTTTTGAAAATTAAAATTTTTTGAGGATTTGTAATAATAAAAGAATAAAAATAGATAATCATAAGGTATTATAATTATTAATGGGTAAAGGAATAGTAAAAAAAATTGAAATGAAAAATAAGAAACAGAATTTAGAATATATAAATAAAAACAGGACAGAGGTTTTTCACCTCTGTTTTTATAAATATTATCTGCTTATTTTTAAAATGATTTTTTCCTGTACATCTTTTATAATTTCATTAATTTCATTCCTTGAAAAACCTTCAGAAATTATAATATAGAAATTGTCAATTTCATTTGTGATTTCAAAAGGAGAATGTTCTATATCAAAATCATTTGAAACCCTTATATAAAAAGTATCCTTTATTTCATCAGAATCAACAATATTGAAAACTTTAGTGGAGTTAAAGAAATAATCAGATTCTATGTGAGATCTTGTAACAATTTTAACAATATCTGCAACAACAGCAGAAGCAGTAGGATCCATTCCTGCACCTTTACCGTAAAATAAAGTCTTATCAGTGTATGAACCTATAGTTTCAATAGCATTATAGACATCATCAACTTTAGCCAAAATTTCTGTATTTGGAACAAGAGTAGGTTCTACAGAAATTTGTGCAGAAGTATCAGAAAGAAGTTTTGAAGAAGCAATTAGCTTTATAGTCGTATTCAACAGATTAGCAGCAAAAATATCTATAGTACTTATGTTCCTTATTCCAGATAATTTCATGTCTTTAAATTTAATAGATCCTCCATAGGCCAAAGAAGCCAGTATGTTTATCTTATGACCTGCATCTATTCCATCGACATCATAAGTAGGATCAGCTTCTGCATATCCTTTGGCAGATGCATGGGAAAGAGCTTCATCAAAAGATAGATTCTCATTTTTCATCTTTGTCAATATATAATTTGAAGTTCCATTCATAATACCTTTTATTTCTGTAACCGTATTTGCAACTAGGCTTTCCATCAATGGTGTAATTATAGGGATGCCTCCCCCTACTGCAGCTTCAAATAAGAAAGAAACTTTATTTTCTTTAGCTATTTGAAATAATTCAACTCCATGTTTGGCAATGAGAGCTTTATTAGCTGTAACAACACTTTTTCCAGATTTGAATGCTTCAATAATTATTGACTTTGCAATAGTTTCTCCACCTATGAGTTCAACAATAATCTTTATTTCAGAATCATCAAGGACTTTTTTGTAGTCATTGATAAGAATAGATTTATCAAAGTTAAAAGAAAAATTTCTATCTGTATTTAAATCACAGGCATATTTAACTTCAATATATGCTCTTGATTTTTCATTAATATTATTTTTTTCGGCAGTAAGAACTTTAAGGACTCCTTCCCCTACAGTACCTAAACCAATAATTCCAATTTTCATCTTTTTTATCTCCTAATTTTTATTTTATTATAGAATGATTTCACTATTTCTCCAGTTCTATAAATTTTTTATGAAGAGCCTTCACAGCCTTATCAACATCTGCTTCCTTTATTATACATGAAACGTTTATTTCAGAGCAGGAAATCATATCTATATTTATATTATTTTCCGCTAGAGTATTAAATATTTCAGAAGTAGTCTCATAGTGTGTCTTTAGCCCAATACCTATAACAGATATTTTGGATACACTGTCTTCAGCAATAACCCCGTCTGCACCAAGTTCTTCTTTTAACTGTTCTGATATTGCTGTAGCCTCTTTTAAATCATTAATATTGACAGTATATGAGATATTATTCAATTCTTTGTTAACACTGGAACTTTGAAGAATAATATCAGTATTTATTTTTGCCTTTGCTAAGGCTGAAAATACTTTTGCAGCTATTCCTGGTTTATCAGGAACTCCTGAAAGTGTAATTTTCCCCTCATTTTTAGATGATGTGACTCCTGTGATTTTTACTTTTTCCATTTTGTCTCCTTCTTTATTTTTTACAATGGTACCAGTTGAGTTATCAAAAGATGACCTTAGATGTATTTTAATATTATATTTCGCTGCAATCTCTACAGATCTTGGATGCAGGACTTTTGCTCCTGAAGCAGCTAATTCAAGCATTTCCTCATATGAAACAGTCTGTAATTTTATTGGATTTGGAACTACTCTAGGATCAGCAGTATAGACTCCGTCCACATCAGTATATATTTCAACTTCATCTGCTTTCATTGCTGCACCTAGAGCAACGGCTGTAGTATCAGAACCACCTCTTCCAAGAGTAGTAATTTCTCTTTTATCAGTGATTCCTTGAAATCCGGCAAATACAACAACATTTCCTTCTGACAGTTTCTGTTTTATTAAGGTAGTATCTATATCAAGTATTTCTGCCTTTGTATGATTATTTGTAGTTTTAAACTTTACCTGGAATGCATTTAGAGAGATAGCCTTCTCTCCAAGAGATTCTATAGCCATTGCAAGAGAGGCGATTGAAATCTGTTCTCCTGAAGTAAGAAGCATATCAAGTTCCCTTTTGCTAGGAGTATCTGTTATCTCATAAGCTCTTTTCAGTAATGAATCAGTAGTTCCTGCAGGAGCAGAAACAACTACGATAACATCATTTCCTTCCTTCTTATACTTTATAACTCTTTTTGCAACTTCCATAACTCTTTCGGCATTCGCTACAGAAGTTCCACCATATTTCTGAACAATTAGTGACATTTTTTCATTGTATAATACCTTGTATTATATCTCTCCTTATTAAAAAAATTTAGGTTAAAAGGAACCTATACCTAATTAATTATACTACAATATCATATAATATTTTTTATTTAATTTCAATATTTAAACTTAAAAAAATAATATAAAATTGTAAATTCATCATATATTCTATAAATATAACAACTGTTATTATATGATTAAAAAGATAGCTGAAAATAAGGGGGAAAATAATATGATTATATCAGATAATTGAAAAATATATAAAATATATATAAAAAAACCTTTAAATTTAAAAAAAATGTGGTATAATAATTCTAGATAAAAACCAACAAGCAAGTAAAACAAAATAATTAAAGTTAGAAGTAAACTGTGTAATTTGTAAGAAAGTTGTTTGAGGTTAAAATTTTAGGAGGTAGTACTTTGTTAGGTAAAGTAAAATGGTTTAACGACAAAAAAGGATTCGGATTTATTTCAGGAGAGGATGGAAGCGATTATTTCCTTCATTTCTCAAAAATTAATAAAGAAGGATTTAAGTCAGTAAGTGAAGGGGAAGAAGTAAGTTTTGATGTAGAAGAAGGACCAAAAGGACCTCAAGCAACAAACGTAGTTTCTCAGTAATCAAATTTAAAATAAGGCTATACCTTTAAATATAGAGGTGTAGCCTTTTTATTTACTCTGGTTTCCCATTTTTAAGAACTGTAAAGCTCAACAAGCCTTTTCTGGACATTTTCATCATTGATGTAGTCATCGTATTCCATTTCTTTTTCTAAAATTCCGTTAGGAGTAATTTCAATGATTTTATTTGCGACTGTCTGAATAAATTCGTGGTCATGAGTAGTAAATAAGACAGTGCCTGGAAATCTTATAAGAGACTTATTGAGGGAAGTTATAGCTTCCAGATCAAGGTGATCAGTAGGGTTATCGAGAAGCAGTACATTTGCTCCCGAAAGCATCATTCTGGATAACATACATCTGACTTTTTCTCCACCTGAAAGAACTTTTGCCATCTTTCTGGCCTCTTCTCCAGAAAAAAGCATTCTTCCGAGAAAACCTCTTACGTATTCCTCATGCTGATCCGTAGAAAACTGTCTCATCCAGTCTATTAATGAGAGTTCCACATCTTGGAAAAACTGGGAATTATCTTTAGGGAAATAGCTCTGGGAAGTAGTGATACCCCATTCAATGGTTCCAGAATCGGGTTCAATTTCGCCTGCCAGAATCTGGAATAAAGTAGTCTTGGCTATATCATTATTTGACAGAATGACAACTTTGTCTCCTGTATTTATTGTAAAGGAGATATTATTAAGTATTTTTTCTCCATCAACTGTCTTTGATATATTTTCAATTTTCAAAAGATTGTTTCCAGCTTCCCTTTCCGGTTTAAATTCTATATAGGGGTATTTTCTGTTAGAAATCTGCATATCTTCAAATTGAAGCTTTTCCAGCTGTTTTTTTCTACTCGTGGCCTGTTTTGATTTTGAGGCATTGGCAGAAAAACGGGCGATAAATTCCTGTAGTTCCTTTCTCTTCTGATCAATTTTCTTGTTCTGATTACGTATAAGTTCCTGCATTAACTGGTTTGATTCGTACCAGAAGTCATAGTTTCCCACGAACATTTTGATTTTTCCATAATCGATGTCTGCAATATGGGTACATACTTTATTTAAGAAATGTCTGTCATGCGAAACAACCAGTACAGTAGTATTTTCAAGCTCCATTAAAAATTCTTCCAGCCATTTCACAGCTTTTAAGTCAAGCCCGTTTGTAGGCTCATCCAGTAAAAGAATGTCAGGGTTACCGAAAATAGCCTGTGCGAGCAGGACTTTCACCTTTTCAGGTTCAGTCAGTTCCTTCATGAGCTTATGATGAAATTCAGAAGGGACCCCCAGACCTATAAGAAATTTTTCGGCATTTGTTTCAGCTTCCCATCCGTCCAGTTCTGCAAATTCTCCTTCAAGTTCAGAAGCCAGAAGCCCGTCTTCTTCAGTAAATTCGCTTTTAGAATAAAGTTCATTTTTTTGAAGCATGATATCATACAGTTTACTATGTCCCATCATGACGACATTTAAAACTTCTTCCTCTTCATATGCAAAGTGATCCTGTTTCAGGAATGAAAGCCTTTTATTTTTATCAATGACAACATTTCCTGATGTCGATTCCATTTCTCCTGTCAAAATTTTTAAAAATGTAGATTTACCCGCTCCGTTGGGACCAATTATTCCATAACAGTTTCCCGGTGTGAATTTAACATCAACTTCGTCAAAAAGCTTTCTACCACCAAACTGAACTGATAAATTATTTGTTGAAATCAAAAAATTTCCTCCTTTAATTAAAATGAATTTTAGTTAAACTGTATATGAGATTTACCTATGTTTCCTCATAAATTGTTTAACTTTATTATATCAGAAAAAATATAGAAAAACAATTTAAGAAAATTTCCTGGTGTATTGTATAATGAAGTGCAACACTTGAAAAAAGATAAAAAACATGGTAAG
>CAYYAV010000046.1:0-2137 GCA_964469865.1 uncultured Fusobacteriales bacterium
GAAAAAGGGGCAGAAGGGGCAGATGTCCTGCAAAAGGCTCTTGGATTTGTAATGCCCATGACGAACCTTGGATCGGCAGGGTTATTTGTAGGTATACTCATCGCAATATTTGCCGTAGAAGTTTACAGATTTACAACAACTTCAGGATTTAGAATAAAAATGCCCGACAGTGTACCTGAATCTGTAGCAAGGTCATTTGAAGCACTTACACCGACATTAATAGTGGTTTTAACTGTAGCAGCTGTATCTTATTGGCTGAATGTAGATCTGCATGGAATAGTGGGGACTGTGGTTAAACCCCTTGTAAAAGCTAGTGACAGCTGGTTTTCAGTAGTTATAATAGTTTTTCTTATTACGTTCTTCTGGTCTTTTGGAATACATGGAGTTTCCATAGTGGGATCTCTTGTACGACCTTTATGGCTGACATTGCTTGAACAGAACAGCAGTGCACTGGCAGATGGGAAAGTCATTCCAAATGTGGCTGCAGAGCCGTTATACCAGTGGTTTATATGGATAGGTGGTTCAGGATGTACAATAGGTCTTGCAATATTGCTGGCAACAATGGCAAAATCAAGTTATGGAAAAACATTGGGAAGAACATCAATAGTGTCATCAATATTCAATATAAATGAACCTATTATATTCGGATGCCCTATAGTACTGAATCCAGTATTAATTCCTCCATTTATTATTGTGCCAATAATAAATGCTACAATTGCTTATTTTGCAGCAGCTTCAGGATTGATTAACAGGGTTACTTCAACCCCTCCATGGACATTGCCCGGTCCAATAGGAGCTTTTTTAGCTACAAACGGAGATATAAGGGCAGCGTTGCTGAATATTGTGCTAATAATAATTTCTATAGTAGTATATTATCCATTTTTCAAGGTATATGACAAGAAGATGTTGGAAGAAGAAAAGAACAATCAGGAATAAAAATAAAAAAGACTGTCTTAAACTATAATTACAGGACAGTCTTTTTCTGAATATTGAAAGGAGAAAAAATGAGAAAACTGGGAATTTCAATATATCCTGAGAAGACAGACAGGAAAAGGCTTTACAGATATCTGGATAAAGCTTCTGAATGCGGCTTTTCCAGAATTTTCAGCTGCCTATTGTCGGCAGATGAGAATAAGGAAAGGATTAAAGAAACATTCAGGGAAATAAATTTATATGCAAAATCAAAAGGATTTGAAATCGTGCTGGATGTAAATCCGAAAGTTTTTAATAATCTGGAAATATCCTATAATGACCTTTCGTTCTTTAAAGAAGTTGAAGCAGATGGAATACGTCTCGATATGGGTTTTACAGGACTTCAGGAAAGTATAATGACCTATAATAAGGAAAATCTTATGATAGAGATTAACATGAGTAATGACACACATTATTTAGAAACAATATTGGATTATAAGCCTAATAAAGCTAATCTTATAGGATGCCATAATTTTTATCCCCATGCTTATACAGGTTTGGGAATGGAATTTTTCAATAGATGTACAGACAGGTTTGTAAAAAACGGGATAAGGACAGCGGCTTTTATTTCTTCACAAGCAGATGAGACATATGGTCCATGGCCTGTATCTCAAGGGCTTGTTACATTAGAAATGCATAGAGATCTTCCGCTGATAGTACAGTTTAAACATATGATAGCTCTTGGAACTGTCGATGATATAATAATTTCCAACTGCTATCCTGATGATGAGGAACTGGAAAAATTTAAAAGAGTTAGAAGAGACATGGTAAGTTTTGAGGTAGAAACAATAGAAAATCTTCCCGAAACTGAAGAGAAAATAATTTTTGACGGATTTCATTTCAATAGGGGAGATGTTTCAGAAAATGTCATAAGATCTACTCAGAGCAGAATAAAATATAAGGGACATAATTTTATGTTATTTAACGTGCCTGAAACTATAAAAAGAGGGGATATAGTCATAGAAAGCAGCGAATATGGTCATTATGCAGGTGAAATGATGATAGCTTTAAATGATATGAAAAATACAGGAAAAAGTAATGTAGTAGGAAGGATATCAGAAGAAGAGATATTTATATTGGATTATATAAAACCTTGGCAGAAGTTCTCTTTTGTCAGAAAATAAGGGGGGAGAGGATTATTTTGAATAAGGCAGTTATAATACTG
>CAYYAV010000046.1:2147-2713 GCA_964469865.1 uncultured Fusobacteriales bacterium
CATCCTAATATGGAAGAGTCAAGGGTAAATAAGAGATGGATAGAGGAAGTATCAGGATATACGGATAAAATAACAGTGCATGATCTTTATAAAGAATATCCCGAATGGAATATAAACATTAAAAAAGAACAGGAAATACTCGAAAATCATGATCTTGTAATTTTACAGTTTCCTTTTTACTGGTATAGCAGTCCCCCATTACTAAAAAAATGGATTGATGATGTGTTCGAGTATGACTGGGCTTATGGAGATGATGAAACGGCTGATTATAAATTGAAGGATAAGAAGATAGGGATTTCTGTAACAATAGGAGAAGATGAGGCAGAACATTCTGAAAATGGGAAAGTTTCTTTTACGATTGATGAACTGCTATCACCATTTATAGCAACTATAAACTATGTAGGAGCCATACATGTGGGAAACTATGTACTTTTTGATGCAGTTCCTGAAACTCAGGATAAAATAATTGATGAAAGTGCTAAGGGATATGTAGGATTTATATTAGAAAAATTGAAGAATTGGAATGGTCATATATAAATATATCATTGTATATATAAAATATATAG
>CAYYAV010000046.1:2723-9689 GCA_964469865.1 uncultured Fusobacteriales bacterium
AGCAAAAATAAAAAAGCTATATTTTACATTAATGATTATTTTTGATAAAATTGGTTCAGGTAAAGAATAATAATTTAGGAGGAAAAATGATATTATTAATAATAGTTCTAGTCATATTACTACTGCTCTTGGATATTCTCTTAACAGGATATAACAGAAAAATAGAAAAATCAGCCTTAAAAGTGAAAAAAGATGATTTTTTTATGCATGTAGTGAAAAAGGAAAGAAACTGTTATTAATCATTTTTCTTATAAATAGATATATTCTATAAAATGCATAAATTAATTGTTAAAATTGAAAATAGAGTTTTCAGGTAATTTCGTGAAAATAAATTTTTGAGGCGATTCAAAGGAATCGCCTTTTATAGTATATTTAGCAAAGAAATTATGATATAATTATACTTAACAGTTAGAAAAAACATATTAAATATAGATGATGGAAAATTAAATGAGGAGAGTGAAAAATCAATGTCGAGAAGTAACAATTTAACTAAGGGGGCGGCAAGAGCCCCACATAGGTCACTATTAAAAGGGCTCGGATTTGTAAATGAAGAAATGGATAGACCTATAATAGGTATAGCAAATTCATTTAATGAAATAATACCCGGGCATGTTCATCTGCAGACCCTGGTACAGGCAGTAAAAGATGGAATAAGGAATGCAGGTGGAGTACCAATGGAGTTTAATACAATAGGAATTTGTGACGGTCTTGCAATGAATCATATAGGAATGAAATATTCCCTTGTAACAAGGAACATAATTGCCGACTCAATTGAGGCCACGGCAATGGCAACACCTTTTGATGCCATAGTGTTTATACCTAACTGTGATAAGGTTGTACCTGGTATGCTTATAGCAGCTGCACGGCTTAATATACCTTCGATATTTATAAGCGGAGGAGCAATGCTTGCAGGAGTGTATAAAGGTAAGAAAGTGGGACTAAGCAATGTGTTTGAGGCTGTAGGACAGTATAACTCGGGACTTATAACTAAAAAGGAACTGAATATGGTAGAAGACCTGGCATGCCCTACATGTGGATCATGTTCAGGAATGTACACTGCAAATACCATGAACTGCCTTACAGAGGCACTTGGAATGGGACTCCCGGGCAACGGAACTGTTCCTGCGGTATTTTCTGAAAGACTGAGACTTGCTAAAAAGGCAGGAATGCAGATAATGGAAGTTTTAAAAGCAGGATTGAGACCAAAGGATATTATGACAAGGAATGCCTTTGAAAATGCAGTAGCAGTAGATATGGCACTGGGAGGATCATCAAATACAGCGTTACATTTGCCTGCAATAGCTCATGAAGCTGGAATAAAGCTTACGCTGGATGATTTTAATGAAATAGCTAAAAAGACACCTCAGCTATGTAAGCTTTCTCCATCAGGAGAATATTTCATAGAAGACCTGTATAGGGCAGGAGGAGTAACGGGTGTTATGAAAAGAATGTACGAAAATGGAAGACTTCATGGAGAAGAGAAGACAGTAGCACTTCGAACTCAGGAAGAACTGGTCAGGGATGCCTATATAAATGATGATGATGTCATAAAGCCATGGAATAATCCGGCATATAGTACAGGTGGGATAGCAGTATTGAAAGGAAATCTTGCACAGGATGGATGTGTTGTAAAAGAAGGAGCGGTTGCCAAAGAAATGCTTGTCCATTCAGGTCCTGCAAAAGTATTTGACAGTGAGGAATCAGCAGTGGAAGCTATTATCGGAGGGAAAATAGCTCCAGGAGATGTAGTAGTCATAAGATATGAAGGACCTAAAGGAGGTCCGGGGATGAGAGAAATGCTTTCGCCTACAGCCATGATAGCGGGAATGGGACTCGATAAGGATGTGGCACTTATAACTGATGGGAGATTTTCAGGGGCAACGAGAGGAGCATCAATAGGCCATGTATCTCCTGAAGCAGCACAGGGAGGAACAATAGCTGTAATTCAAGATGGAGATATAATAGAGATAGATATCCCTAATAGGAAAATAGATGTGAAACTTTCAGATGAAGAAATATCGGATAGGAAATCCAGACTGGAGCCATATAGGATAAATGTAGGAGGATATCTGAAGAAATATGCAATGCATGTATCGTCTGCAGCTGAAGGAGCAATTGAAATACTTGATTAATAAAATTTTTTCCTGTTTTTTTAAAAAAAGCAGGTAAAATATTTAGAAGGTGGAAAAAATGCATAAATTATATGATTTTATAGAAGCAAGAGAAAGATTGGGGACAGTAATTGAAAAAACTAAGCTGATTCATAGTAATGTGTTTTCAGATGAAACAGGAAATGATGTATACATAAAACCTGAAAATCTCCAAAAAACAGGCTCCTTTAAACTGAGGGGGGCATACAATAGAATAGCAAAGCTGACTGAAGAAGAGAAATTAAAGGGTGTCATCGCTGCTTCGGCAGGTAATCATGCCCAGGGAGTAGCCTTTGGAGCCCAGAAACTAGGAATAAAAGCTATAATAGTAATGCCTAAGCATACACCTTTAATAAAGGTTGAAGCTACAAGAAAGTTCGGTGCTGAAGTAATCCTTGCGGGAGATGTCTATGATGAGGCTTATACTTATGCAAGGGAATTACAGAAAAAGGAAGGTTATACCTTTATTCATCCGTTTGATGATGAAGATGTCATAGAAGGACAGGGAACTATAGCTCTGGAAGTACTGGAAGAAGTTCCTGATGCGGATATAATAATGGTACCTGTAGGAGGAGGAGGGCTAATTTCAGGGGTAGCTTCTGCAGCTAAACTGAAAAATCCACAGATAAAAATTATCGGAGTGGAGCCTGAAGGAGCAGCCAGTGCCATAGCAGCATTGAAAAGCGGTCATATAGTGGAACTGGAAGAGGCCAATACCATAGCAGATGGGACAGCTGTAAAAAGAATAGGAGATACGACATTTGAGTATATAAAGAAATATGTGGATGATATAGTTACAGTATCAGACTATGAATTAATGGAAGCCTTTCTCCTGCTAGTTGAAAAACATAAGATTGTGGCTGAAAATTCAGGAATTTTATCAGTGGCAGGCTTGAAAAAGCTGAATATAAAAGGTAAAAAGATAATTTCAATATTAAGTGGAGGAAATATAGATGTTCTGACAATTTCCTCAATGATTAATAAGGGGCTTATAGCAAGGGGAAGGATATTTACTTTTTCTGTGGACCTTCCTGATAAACCGGGACAACTGGTTGCCGTATCTAAAATACTGTCGGCTCAGAATGCCAATGTAATAAGGCTTGAACATAATCAGTTTAAAAATTTGGATAGGTTTCATGAGGTTGAACTTCAGGTAACAGTTGAGACAAATGGAGAAGAGCATATTAAAAAAATAATAAAGAATTTTAAGGAAAAGGGATATATAATCAGAAGGCTTAATTCACAGGAAATAATGGGAGACTAGAATCAAATAAAGTGAAAGGTGGTAAAAAGATGGGTACGGAAATGATAAATGGTGCTAAAATATTACTGGAATGCCTGTATAGGCTTGGAATAACTGATATATTCGGTTATCCTGGAGGAGCAGTAATACCGATTTATGATGAAATATACAAATATGGAAAGATAAATCATTATTTTTCAAGACATGAACAGGGGGCGGCACATGAAGCAGATGGATATGCAAGAGCTTCAGGGAAAATAGGAGTATGTCTGGCAACATCAGGTCCTGGAGCAACGAATCTTGTTACAGGAATAATGACAGCTCATATGGATTCAATTCCTATGCTAGCAATTACAGGTCAGGTAGGAAGTCCGTTACTTGGAAAAGATGCATTTCAAGAAAGTGATATAGTGGGGATAACAGTTCCTATAACAAAAATGAACTATCTTGTCCAGAATATAAAGGAACTTCCAAGGATAATAAAAGAAGCTTACTACATAGCTTCAACGGGGAGACCCGGGCCTGTATTGATAGATATTCCTAAGGATATACAGCTTCAGGAAATTTCATATGATGAATTCAATAAGTTATATGAAAAAGATTTTCATCTGGAAGGATATGACCCTACTTATAAAGGACATCAGGGACAGATAAAAAAAGCACTGAAACTTATAAATGATTCAAAGAAACCATTAATTATAGCAGGAGCCGGAATATTGAAATCAAGGGCTTCAGAAGAGCTGAAAGAATTTGCTGAGAAGATAGGAAGTCCAGTGACTACGACATTGTTAGGGCTAGGGACATTCCCGAGTTCACATGAGTTATCACTGGGAATGTTAGGGATGCACGGAACAGTAGCTGCAAACTATGCTACAGATGAAGCTGACCTTATAATTGCAGCAGGAATAAGATTTGATGACAGGATAACAGGAAATCCGGATAAATTCTGTAAGAAAGCTAAAATCATACATATAGATATAGATCCTGCAGAGATAGATAAAAATAAAAAAGCAGATGTTCCTATAGTTGGAGATTTGAAAAATGTATTGGCAGGTCTGAATAATAATCTGAAAGAAAACAGTCATAAAGAGTGGATTGAAAAAATAAAAGATTGGAAGAAAGAATATCCTTTAGGATACAGAAAAGTGGAAGAAGATAAGCTGGTAGCACAGGAAGTTCTGGAAGAGCTGAATAATATACTTAAAGGAGAAGCTATTGTTGTAACAGATGTGGGACAGCATCAGATGTGGACAGCACAATTCATAGATTATGAAAATCCGGATTCCATTATAACATCTGGAGGTGCAGGTACTATGGGATTTGGACTTCCGGCAGCAATAGGGGCTCAAGTGGCAATGCCTGAAAAAAAAGTAGTCCTTGTAGTGGGAGATGGAGGATTCCAGATGACATTTCAGGAACTTATGCTCATAACGCAGTACAGACTTCCTGTAAAAGTAGTGATTATAAATAATTCATTCCTTGGAATGGTACGTCAATGGCAGGAACTTTTTCATGACAGGAGATATTCTTTTGTAGATCTGACATATAATCCTGATTTTACTAAAATTGCTGAAGCCTATGGAATAAAAGGCGTAAAAATTAAAACAAAAGAAGATTTGAAAACAAAGCTGAAAGAGCTGATTAAATCTGATGAAGGAGTTATAATTGACTGTATTGTTGAAAAAGAAGAAAATGTATATCCTATGATACCTGCCGGGACAAGTGTGAGTCAGATGGTAGGAAAGAAAGGGGTTCTTGAAAATGAATAGGGAACACGAAATTTTAATAATTGCAAAGAATACGAACGGAATAGTAGCAAGGATAATGTCGTTATTTAACAGACGTGGATATTTTGTAAATAAGATGACAGCAGGGGTCACAAATAAACCTGGATATGCACGGTTGACACTTACTGTGGACGGAGATGACAAGTCCCTTGATCAGATACAGAAACAGGTGTATAAGATAGTAGATGTAGTAAAGGTAAAAGTATTTCCCGAAGCCGGAGTAATAAGAAGGGAACTTATGCTTATAAAAGTAAAGTCTGACAACGAGACGAGATCACAGATTGTCCAGATTGCAGATATCTACAGAGGAAAAGTTCTGGATGTCTCACCCACATCACTTATAATAGAACTTACAGGGGATGTTCAGAAACTGAGGGGATTTGTTGAAATAATGAGACCGTACGGAATCCTCGAAATGGCAAAGACAGGAGTAACTGCCATGAGCCGTGGGGAAAAGATGTAGTTTTTCAAGAAAATTTAAGATGAATATTTAAAAATTGAATTAAAATTATAATACTTGATAAGATTACTAAATCTGTATTTTGATTAAATTTAAATATAGATTCAAAAAAATACAGAAGGGAAATACGGAGATGAATATGAGCCAGCATTGGGAAAAAGAGAAATATGAAAAAAATGCACGTTTTGTTTCAACTTATGGAGAAGAAGTAATAGAATGGTTAAATCCAAAAAAAGATGAGTATATCTTGGATTTAGGCTGCGGAGATGGAGTGCTGACTAAGAAAATTACTGAATATGGGTGCAAAGTTTTAGGGCTCGATGGAAGTCAGAAGTTTGTTGAGGAGGCAAGGAAAATTGGGGTTGAAGCAGTACAGGGAGATGCACAGAATATGAAATTTCAAAATGAATTTGATGCGATTTTTTCCAATGCGGCACTACACTGGATGACTAATCCAGAAAAAGTAATGGAAGGAGTATCTCGAGCCTTGAAAAAAGGCGGACGTTTTGTAGCCGAGACGGGCTGCAAAGGAAATGTGGAAAAAATAGAAAACGCTATTTTTGAAACTATACAAAAACATAACCTGAAAGCTAAAAAATGCTGGTTTTTCCCAACTCCAGAAGAAAAAACTAAATTACTTGAAAAATACGGATTAAAAGTCAAAAGAATGATAAGTTTTTCTCGTCCGACTCCGCTTCCAACGGGATTAAAAGGATGGTTGCAAACTTTTTCTGCACCTATTCTTGTAAATATTCCAGAGGAAATACAAGAAAAACTGATTGATGAAATAACTGAAAAAGTGGAAAAAAAACTGGAAAAAAATGAAAATGGACAAATTTTGGCTGATTATGTAAGATTGAGATTTGAAGCTATTAAAGAATAATGGATCTTCTTTTGAAGGGTGGTATAAATGAAAGTCATAGGATTAATAGGGGGAATGAGCTGGGAAAGTACAGTAACCTACTATAAAATAATAAATGAAACTGTTAAAGAGAGATTAGATGGACTTCATTCAGCAAAATGTGTGCTATATAGTGTAGATTTTCAGGAAATAGAAGAATGCCAGGCAAATGGAGATTGGGAAAAAAGTGGAGAGATTTTGGGAGAAGCTGCATACAATTTGGAAAAAGCAGGAGCAGATTTTATTGTGATCTGTACAAATACAATGCATAAAGTTATTAATGAAATTAAGGAAAAAATTTCTATCCCTCTTAAACATAATGCTGAAAATACGGCTGAAAAAATACTGTAAAGACAAATTAAGAATATAGCATTACTAGGCACAAAAAATACTAAGGAACAGAATAATAATAAGGAATAATATAT
>CAYYAV010000047.1:0-9687 GCA_964469865.1 uncultured Fusobacteriales bacterium
CTCATGATAGCCAGGATCAATATAATCAGGTCCTATCTTAAAAGGAGCTACATTTCCTAAAGCTGACATAAGTATGCTGCTCACTGTAGTCTTTCCGCTCCCGCTCATCGTTCCTGAAATAAGTATCTTCCTCATTATAGGTTCTTCTCCTTTAAAAATGTATAGTAGTCATTCATATCAATATTCTTTTCCTTTAAATAGCTTCTGAATTTTAATATGCTTGGAATATTAAGATTTGCCCTCCTTATAAATTCAAAATCAGAAAAGACTTCCTCCCTTTCTCCTTCCCTGAGTATTTCCCCCTTATGAAGTATATATATGTAATCAGCAATTTCATAAGCAAAATCAATGTCGTGAGTCGAAATCACTATTGTCTTTCCTGCTGAGTTAAGCCTTTCCAGTATTGCCGTCATCTTTACTATGTTCCCGGGATCAAGCCATGCTGTAGGCTCATCCAGAATCAGTACTTCAGGGCTCATTGCCATGACGGAGGCAATACTTACCCTCTTTTTCTGTCCATAACTAAGGTGATGACATGGTTTCTCCTTTAATTCTTCTACATCCATATCTTTGAGAACACTGTTTACAGCTTCTTCGATCCTTTCCTTTGTATATCCAAGATTTCCAGGCCCATAGGACACTTCCTGGAAGACTGTCGGAGCAAATATCTGTATTTCAGGATCCTGAAACACAATTCCCGCTTTCCTTCTAAGCATCTCAAGATTCTTCTTATTATATATTACCTTTTCCCCTTGAAGATAGACATTTCCCCTGTCAGCTTTTAAAAGCCCGTTCATTATCATGAAAAGTGTAGATTTTCCCGAACCATTTTCTCCTAAAAATACTGTCTTTTTCCCCTTTCTTATCTCCAATGATATATTTTTCAGTATTTCCGTCCTACCTTCATAAGAAAAATATACATTCTCAAGCTTAACCATAAATTATCACCAGACTTAAATTTATTATAAATATCGCAGCAAGAAAAAATATTTCCAAAATCCGTATTTTCCTGTATTTCCTCTGTTGAAAAAGAAATTCCTTTCCCATCCTTGATTCCACTGATTTTACTGAATTCAGGCTGTAATAGTATGTTTTTCTGAATATAGCCGCTACAAGCATGGGAAAGGACTTCATACCATTCCTGTAACTGCTATATCCTAGACGTGAATTCTGTGAATTAATTAATTTCTCCGTATTTTCAGTCAGAAGGAATATATATCTATAAATAAGCAGGAACATCTCCCTGAATATCTTAGGAAATTTCAGTTTAAGAAATATATAGTCCAGATCGGAAACAGGTGTTGAACATATTAAGAAATACACCACCGAAACAGAAGAAAAAGTCCTCATCAAAAACCTCAGGACATCCCCTTTAATGAATACTAGCGATACAGCAGTCATAAAAATAAATAAAGCCGGAATAAAGTTCAATCTTAAAAGATCTGATATCTTTACTTTTACAGCACATAGAAGCAGCAAATTAAATAATAGAAAATTTAAAATATAGACTGCCTTGCTCTGGCTGTAAATAATAAATATCAATGTCATCATTGACAATATAAACTTTATTCCGGGATTAATGTCTTTTATTGGACTGCTGTAAGATATCTTATCTATCAGCATTTTTCCTTTCTCCTTTGAAATATCCTAATACATATCCTATAATTCCTGCTCCGATTGCTGCCTGAAGTGCAAACAGCAGGCTTTCTGTCTCTCCTCCGGGCAGTTCTATCAGGTTGCTTGCCCAAGGTTTATAATCAGGATTTATCTCCTGTATAAGTTCCTCAGCTTTACCGTCAGCTCCGCCAAATTCGGAATTCTTAATTATTAATAATGGCATTACACCTATTATAACAACTAATGCTATCAAAAGTAAATTTTTTTTGAATATGTCCCCTGTCTTTCTTTCATTTATTTTTTCATCCATTATGCTTCCATCACCCTTTTTTCTTTATATTTTTCCAATATATTTATTATTACATTTGTCAGGATACCTTCAATTATAGCAAGAGGAATCTGTGTTACTGCAAATACCATTCCAAATTTTATGAAGGATTCCATGACACCTCCTGATGGTGACGGATTAGCTAATGCCAGCTGAAACGATGTAATTATATAAGTGGACAGATTACCTGTTGCTGTTGCCAGGAATACAGCCAAAGGTCTATTCCTGCCCTTCATTACCCTATAAATTCCATAGGAAATCAGAGGTCCTGCAATAGCCATTGAAAAGGCATTTGCACCTAATGTAGTAAAACCTCCATGGGCAAGCAGCCCTGCCTGAAAAATCAGTACTATCGTTCCTAATATTGAAGTTACAGACGGTCCATATAATATAGAAGAAAGTCCTACCCCGGTCGGATGCGAGGAGCTTCCTGTAACAGATGGAATCTTTAATGCAGAAAGTACAAATATAAATGCCCCTGCTAAGGCAAGTATCATCTTCTCTTCTACACTTCCTCCTGCTAATTTCTTCAGCTTTCTAATTCCTATAAACCAGAAAGGTATACATGTTAAAAACCAGATTATTGCCCAGTTTACAGGTAAAAAGCCTTCCATTATGTGCATTGAATAAGCATTTGAAAAAATAGCAGTTAAACCTATCAGGGCCAAAAATAACATTCTTCTTTTCATTCTCTTTCCCCTTAAAATACAGCTGTATATATTTAATTAACCGGTAAAAAAAAATCAGCTGAAAGCCGAATTCAATACACGCCAAAAACAAATAATACCCAGACATACACTCCTTGTACATGAGGTATTATAAAAACTAAATCACCATTGATTTATTTTATTGATGTATATCAAACTTTCCCTTCCCAGAAAATTTAAATTATAAAGATAAAGGTAAGTCTCCTGACTAGCATCATCCTACTCATACCCTTCCCGAACAATCAGTTTCCTTATGATTTTTCAGTGGCTCTATGTATTTTCGTCCGCTTCACAGTAGTGGGGGCTGTACCGGATTTTAACCGGTTTCCTTATTAAGTTTTAAAAACACCTAAATCTTTCTACTATTAGTATACCTGAAATTTAAAATTTGTCAATAGTATTCTTTATATTTCATAACTAATTATTACCATTTCAATTTTTATATTTACTATAATTATATATCCTCCGGTTTTCACATGAATAAAAAATACTTCTGCCTGCACTCATTAAGAAAGTTTCAGCAAAAGTATTATAATATATTTAGTCATCTAAATTTTTTATTTACATGTATCTTGCCAATTTGCAGGGTAAATTACATATAAAAATCTTGCAAAGTCAGGAGCACTGAATTTTATTTTTGATCCCTTTGGAATTAAAATAGCATCCCCTTTATTTCCTGTGACTTTTCTTCCATCTACTATTATTTCAAGAGTCCCATCTATTACATAATCAATTTCATCATAATTTAAAGTCCAGTCAAATGTAGATTCTTCCATTTCCATAACTCCACAGCTGAGTCTTCCGCTTTCTTCAATTGTAAAAACATCTGTCAGGAAGACTTTATCATTAGGATTTCCTGTATCAAATCTTTCAGGTTTTACTGAAGATATTTTAACAACTCCTACTCCACTCTGATCTATATATTTTTCAAATCCTGAAACTTTTCTGTTAAGTTCTTCTGCAACAACTTTTTTTAATATTCTTTCCAGTGTCTCTCTATCTAAGTTTCTTAAATCCATCTAATTTCCTCCGAATGATAATTAATTTCCTGGATCCAGTAATCCTGTCTGTTCATTTCTTGTCTGAATTAATGCCCTGGTATCATTTACCAGATTATCAAGTTTTCCTTTTCTTTTCATCAAGAGAAGTACCTTTGTTCCCTTATACTCGGTAAGCATATTTTCATCCCCCCCACTGTCTCCGGCAACTAAAATCGGCTCTTTACCTCCATGCTGAGTCTTTATAAACTTATTTATAACTTCAACCTTTCCTTTTGTCTGGGTTTGAGGATATCCTTTCATATATTCTCCCTTATACATATCCTTATCCATATCCAGCCTCATTCCATAGACTCTTTCGGGTTTCAGGTTATAGCCGTAAGATCTGTCTGATGCAAAGACCTTAACTACATCTTCAAGGGAAGCTGTAACTACATATACTTTTATGCCATTCTTTTCAAATTCATGGAACAGGTTGGCTATTTCAGGTTGTGTTCTCAGCCCGCTCTTATACTCATACCTTACTTTTCCTGTCTCTCCAGTCAGTTTATCACTTGATTCAAGAATATATTTCCCAAGTCTGTTTCCTATCCCAAAGTCATTAGCTTCTTTTGCCAGGTCCATTACTTCCTTCTGTGTCATTCCTGTGAAAAGGTATAAAACCCATGGATATGATATATCATGAGAAAAACTTCCTCCAATTGCTTCATATAAAAATGCCAGCTTACCTCTAAAGTCTTTAAATTCTTCAGTTTCTTGAATTTTTTCCAGAGTCATTTTCCTATCTTTTATATAATTTTCATAAAGGAAGGCATACCTCTTGTCCAGATCACCCGCTATCTTACTGATATTTATCCTTTCTCCTTTTATATTAGTATACTCTTCTGTAAAATCAGCAGCAGGTATATCTTTTCTAATTGCTTTTCCAAATTCTTCAGGAGTGGCCTTAAATCTTAGATTGTCTATCAGTTAATATCTAATTATCCTTTTTCAACTTTTTTATACTAACATTTTTTAATACTCTCTGAACTATAGAATTTATGCCTTCTTTTTAGCAAACAGCAGTCTGGCAACTATTATTGCAGTTATACCTGCAACCAGTTTTCCTACAATCATCGGAAAAATCATATACTTGAATTCTCCCCCGTTATATCCTGCTGTAAATCCAAGATGATCTCCAAATACAAATGCTGCACTTACTGCAAAAGCCACATTCATTACTTTACCATTCTCATCCATGTCCTTAAGAATTCCGAACATAGGAATATTGTTTGCCAAGGTTGCTACAAGTCCTGCAGCTCCTGCCTCATTCATGCCAAGCTTCTGTCCTATAGCCTTTAATGGTTTTTCAAAGACTTTTGTTATGAAATGAACTAGCGGGAATGCTCCTGCAAGTACAATAGCTATTGCTCCCACTACACTTATTCCTTCATCGATAGGTGCCATCCCGGGAATAACAACGAACCCTGTCAGTTTTTCTATAATTGCCGCAACAAGTCCTATTGTTATTACAATAACGACTCCCTGTCCGAAAACTGTGAATCCTTTAGTCATCTTATCAGGTATTTTCCATAATCCTAAACTTATAAGCACTGCAAATATGATAATAGGTATCAGGTTTCTCATAACAGTTCCCATAGGAAATCCTGCAACAAGTCCTCCTGCCAGACATCCTAACGGTATAGTTATCATTCCTGCCAGCACTCCTTTAGCTAGGAAAGGCTTATCTTCCTTTTCAATTATACCAAGAGCAACAGGAATAGTAAACACTATTGTAGGTCCCATCATGGCTCCCAGTATGAATGCCGCAAAAACTCCTGATTGGGGATCCTTAGCCATGCTCAGTGCAAGAGGGGCTCCCCCCATGTCATTGGCAAGTAATGTTGTTGCAAACATCGAAGGATCTGCTCCAAGCATTGTATAAATAGGTTCAATGACAGGCTTTAATACATTTGCCAAGACCGGAGCCAAAGAAATTATCCCTACCATCGCCACTGCGAGAGAACCCATAGCCATAATCCCTTCTTCAAACTTTTCCCCATAACCGAACTTGTTTCCAAGACACTTGTCAATTCCTCCGATTATCATAAAAATAACCATTATATAAATAATAATAACATCTATGCTCATTCTTCCTCCCAAAATATATTTAATCAGATCTTATGCCTGTTTTTTTATCCCTTTAGTATCCTAAAGGATTGTCAGCTACAGCTTTTACAGCTTCTGCAAAGGCATCACATGCTGCCTGACAGGCAGACTGACTTCCTGTTAACAGTCCTCCTCCAAAGTTTGTTTCCGAAGGTGGTCCAAAAAATGCCACTAACTGGACATCGGCAGCTTTTAACGCTATATCCAGTGCATACATTGCTTCCAATGGCGGTGCTATCAGATATGCAAGAGACTCTCCTTCAGTAATCCCAGCTGTCTTTGAAAGATATGATCCGGTTCTCGAAACACAATGTGCATAATAGGCTATCGTGTCATCATCATTAGCACTTATAAATGAAGCCTCATTTTCAATAAAATCCACCGCAGCATTCAGTCCGCTCCTTACTTCTGCAGGGGTAGGTCCCGACAATATTCCTATTACTTCTCCTGCAAGCTTTGTGTTAGCATTTGCCGCTCCTCCATAAAAAGATTTTCCATAGACCACTTCAACAACTGCTTTTTTCGTAGCATCATCCAACGCAGTATAAGTAACATCATCACAATCAGAAGTAAGAATCCCTATACTTCTATGTCCTTCTGGTAATCCGAGTTCTTTTGCCATTCCACCATCTACATTTGGAATAAGTCTTACAGCTAATACGCTGGCTTTTAATTTATCACCTTTCATCATTTCCTCCTAATAGTTATATAATTTCCCTATAATTATTGTTTATCTGTCTAACTTTAAGCCTATAATTTCAAATCCTGTCCGCTAGCCTTGGCATCAAATATTTTCTTAATAAGAGTCGCAACATGGGCTCCCGCTTCAGCCGCCGGTGTTCCATCCCTATGAATATTTGAAACGACAGTCCTCTTTGCTTCAGGTATTCCCACATGGGCTTTATAAGTAATGTAAGCACTCATACTTTCCGCTGTTGTAAGACCCGGTCTTTCTCCTATCAGTATACATACAACATCTGCATTAAGAATTTCTGCAACATGATCTCCGGAACCTACCCTTCCATATTTAATAAAAAATGTTGTTCCTGCATCTATTCCATATCCTTTAAGCCCGTTAAGAATAGCAGGTATAATATTTTTAGCATTTGCTTCAACTGCTGTAGAACTTAACCCATCTGATAGGAGTATCTGTACAGCAGGATTTTTTCTACATTTCTCTTCAATAGTCTTTATACCTTCAGGAGATATCTTTCTTCCAAGATCAGGCCTAGTTATATACTGGTCTCTGCTTTCACATTCAGTGGTAACTTCAAATAATCCCAGTTCGTTAAGAAATTCTGTAGGGACATCATTAAATACTGCATCCTGTGCAGCAGCATGGTCTGCTCTGAATCTCAAGAGGATATCTGTCTTAAATCTAGTTCCTGCTCTCCCTATTCCTAGTCTTGCAGAGGTTTTCTGCTTTAATTTCATGTATTCTTCCCTGTTCTCAGGATGCTCTACAAGCATTACGTCCTTTATATTCATAAGCCCTATATCCTTTAACTCTCCGGCTTCAGCTCCAGAAGGATTTCTGTTAGCTGTGTCTGCTAAAGTTCCCGTTCCTGCCTCTGAAACTGACCCACCTGTATTTTTTTCCGGATTATTACTCATTTCATTTATTATTTTCTGAATCACATCTTTCAGTTCTCTTTCCGATAACATTAATCTATCCTCCTTATTTTAAGAAAATCGAAGCATCTCCGGCTCTATCCGTAAGCTTTCCGTCTTTCATGATATTCATCTTTTCCAGCCATTTTTCAAAAGGTTTTATAGGTTTTACATTACACATCATTCTTAAAGTTGCATTATCATGATAAGAAGATGTCTGATAATTGAGCATTATATCATCTCCTGCAGGTATTGCCATAAAATAATTACATCCTGCTGCTGTAAGCAATATCTTCAGATTTTCTATATCATTCTGATCCGCCTTCATATGGTTAGTGTAACAAGCATCCACTCCCATAGATATTCCCGTCAGCTTACCCATAAAATGATCTTCAAGTCCTGCCCTTATTACCTGTTTACTGTTATAAAGGTATTCAGGACCAATAAATCCTACAACCGTATTTACTACAAAAGGATCAAATCTTTTTGCAAATCCGTAGCATCTTGCTTCCATTGTTACCTGATCTGCTCCATGATGGGCATCTGAAGAAAGTTCCGAACCCTGTCCGGTTTCAAAGTACATTACATTAGGACCTGTTGCCGTTCCATGCTTTAAAGCCAGCTGCCTTGCTTCTTCTATCATCTTTCCATCTATTCCAAATGCTTCGTTTCCTTTCTGAGATCCTGCAATACTCTGGAATATAAGGTCTGTCGGTGCTCCTCTTCTTACAGCTTCCATTTGTGTTGTTACATGTGCCAGTACACATATCTGTGTAGGTATTTTCCATTTAGTCTTTATTTCATTAAATCTTTCAAGTACTCTCATAACACTATCAACGCTGTCATCAACGGGATTAAGTCCTATAAGGGCATCTCCCATTCCGAAGCTCAATCCTTCATAGACAGAAAGCATAATTCCATCAGGATCATCTGTCGTATGATTAGGCTGTAGCCTTGTTGCCAATATTCCTTCTCCACCAATTTCAGTATTGCAGAACTTTTTTATCCTTATCTTGCTCGCTCCATATACGAGATCCATATTCCCCATCAGCTTTGCAACTGCTGCAACCATTTCACTTGTAAGACCTTTACTTATCCTGTGAATATGAGCACCCGATGTTTTCAGGTCAAGAATCCATTCTCTAAGTTCACTGACAGTCCAGTTCTTAATTTCATCATATATTTTTTCATTCACATCATCCTGAATAATTCTTGTCACCTCATCTTCTTCATAAGGAACGACAGGATTATTTCTTAAATCAGACAATTTCAGTTCAGCAAGTACCGCCTTTGCAGCGACTCTTTCTTCAGCAGTACCGGCTGATACTCCTGCCAGCTCATCTCCAGACCTGTACTCATTCGCCTTAGCCAGAACCTCTTTTACTGATTTGAACTCATAAGTCCGGCCGAATAATCTCGTTTTCAATATCATTATCTACGTCACCTCTCTAAAAAATTAATCTTAAGTCTTTATTCTAATAACTAAAAACCAGTGTTTTTATTACAACTGGTAGGACATTTCCATTTCCAAGGGGAGCTCCTATATCTATATAATCTCCATCCCTGACTTTGACACTGTCTATACAGATCAGGTTACGATTCCTAAGTTCTAACTTCATGCATTGTCCTAATACTTTTGCCATATCATTTTCTACTAGGACGATTACAGGGTAATCATTGTCTATCTTCTGTCCCATGGTGCCTGAAATAATTTCTGAAAGTCCCATTATCTCACTGTAATCCATATTATGCCTTCCCTTTAGTGCAAGAGCTACATTTTTACTTTCATTTTCAGAGTTAAACCAATCCAATTTTCTTTCAATAACTTTTTTCAATTCTTCTGAAGTCAGTTTTTCATCTGTTTCACTAAGTTTCAGCACAGGAATATTTTTTATTGGAAATATCCCTTCTGAATAGGTTATAGTACTTCCACTTATTTCAGTGGTATGACTTCCCGCTCCTACTACTGTAGCTCCTATAGTCTCATTTAATTTTAAAGGTTTTATATTAAGTATACCTAGCATTTTCTGTATTTCCTCTCCTAGTATTATTCCTATGTCATTGTACCTGAATACATCTCCTTCATTCTTGCTATAAATATAATCCGCTACTCCTCCTGTAAAAGAAAAATACCTTATACCACTATTATTTTTCCTGAAATCCTTATAGGTTACTACTTTCTCATACAGCCCTGTCCTAGGAAGCAGCCCAACACTTTCAAAAATAAGTTTTGCCATCCTTTCAGATATTTTCCTTGCATCCTTTTCGTCCAGTTTCT
>CAYYAV010000048.1:0-9663 GCA_964469865.1 uncultured Fusobacteriales bacterium
TGACACAAAGGGAGAGAACTTCAGGGCAGGAATGGGCTTAAGGGCTATCTATTAAGACAAATTATATAAGAATATAAAGATGAATACGAATGGCTGTTCAAGATATAAATCTTAGAACAGCTTATTTTTCTAGCTTAAAATAGTGAGAATTGAAATATTTTTAATATACTAATGAAATATTAATTCAATTATAAGTTTATTGAAATATTTTTAACTTTTTTTAAAAAGTATTATAATATAATATATGAATAGTTGTTCACATAATTACAGAATTAAGAGAGAGGGATGATAAGATGAAAGCAGTAGTAGTGAATAAGGAGTCGAATGGAGTAGAAGTTGTAGAAAAGGAATTAAGAGTCTTAAAAGCTGGAGAAGCATTGGTAGATGTAGAATATTGCGGAGTATGTCACACTGATCTTCATGTTGCAAATGGAGATTTTGGAAAAGTTCCAGGAAGAATTTTAGGGCATGAAGGAATAGGAATAGTAAGAGAAGTAGCTGAAGATGTGAAATCACTGAAACCGGGTGATAGAGTAAGCATAGCATGGTTCTTTGAAGGATGTGGAAGATGTGAATACTGTATAAATGGGCAGGAAACGTTATGCAGAGATGTAATTAATGCGGGGTATAGTGCTGACGGAGGAATGGCTGAGCAGTGTATTGTAACTGCGGATTATGCAGTTGAAGTTCCAGAAGGTCTAGATCCGGCTCAGGCAAGCAGTATTACCTGTGCAGGAGTTACAACATATAAAGCTATTAAAGTGGGAAAGCCGGCACCAGGGCAATGGGTAGTTATTTATGGTGCAGGTGGATTAGGAAATTTAGCAGTTCAATATGCTAAAAAGGTTTTTAATACACATGTAATAGCAGTGGATATAAATGATGATAAGCTGGCTTTAGCAAAAGAAGTTGGAGCAGATTATGTAATTAATGGAAAAAATGAAGATCCAGTTACGAAAATAAAAGAATTATCAGGAACAGGAGCACATATAGCAGTTGTAACAGCTGTGTCAAAAGTTGCATTTAACCAAGCGATAGACTCAGTAAGAGCAGCAGGGAAAGTTGTAGCTGTAGGTCTGCCGTCAGAAACAATGGATTTACCTATTGTAAAAACTGTATTAGATGGAATTGAAGTAATCGGATCATTAGTAGGAACAAGGGAAGATTTAAGAGAAGCATTTGAATTTGGAGCGATGGGATTAGTAGTACCTGTAGTAACAAAAAGAACTATTGATGAAGCACCTGCCATTTTCAAGGAAATGGAGGAAGGGAAAATACAGGGACGTATGGTTATAGATATGAAAAAAACATGTAGCTGTAGACATAAGCATTAATGTGAATTTGTAAAGGAGAAATAAAACCTTAGATTAAGAATCCTTCTATATATAGATGGATTTTTAATTTTTTATACCATATTTTACTTTTTATGTGAATCATAAAATTAAATAAAAAGTAAAAAAATATTATAAAAAAGCTTGAAAAAAATTTAAAAATATATTATTATATATTTAGCACTCATATGAGATGAGTGCTAAATATGAAAAATTAATATATATCTTAGGAGGGAAAAATGAAAATAAAGCCTTTAGGGAAAAGAGTCTTAGTAAAACAGATTGAACAAGAAGAAATTACAAAAAGCGGAATTGTCCTCCCTGGGACAGTTTCCAAAGAAAAGCCTATAACAGGAGAAGTTCTGGCTGTAGGAAGAAAGATAGAAGATATAAAACCTGGAGAAAGGATTATCTATGAAAAATATACGGGGACAGAAGTCAAAGATGGAGAAGAAGTATATTTAATCTTGGATATAGATAATGTTTTAGGAATTATAGAATAATAGAATAATAGAGAAAGAAAATATTAATGGAGGGAATAATAAATGGCAAAAATAATTAAATTTAACGAAGATGCAAGAAAAGCTCTTGAAGTAGGAGTAGATACACTGGCAGATGCAGTAAAAATAACTCTGGGTCCAAAAGGAAGAAATGTAGTATTAGATAAAGGATATGGGATTCCTACAATAACAAATGACGGTGTTACTATTGCAAAGGAAATAGAACTGAGTGATCCTATAGAAAATCTGGGAGCACAGATAGTAAAGGAAGTTGCTACAAAATCAAATGATGTGGCAGGAGATGGAACTACAACTGCTACAGTACTTGCTCAGGCATTGATAAAGGAAGGGCTTAAAATGGTAGCTTCTGGAGCAAATCCAGTATTTATAAGGAAAGGAATGGAAAAAGCATCAAAAAAAGTAATAGAAGAGCTGGTAAAAAGATCTAAAAAAATTGAATCAAATTCCGAAATCGCACAAGTTGGAGCAATTTCTGCAGGAGAAAAGGAAATAGGTGACTTAATAGCTCAGGCAATGGAAAAAGTAGGAGAATCAGGGGTAATTACAGTAGAAGAAGCAAAATCTCTTGATACTGCTCTTGAAGTTGTAGAAGGAATGCAGTTTGATAATGGGTACCTGTCTCCATATATGGTTTCAGATACTGAAAGGATGGTAGTAGAGCTAGATAACCCGTTCCTGCTTATAACAGATAAGAAAATAACAAGCATGAAGGAATTACTTCCTATACTTGAAAAAACTATAGAAACAGGAAGACCTATGCTTATAATTGCTGAAGATGTTGAAGGAGAAGCACTTGCCACATTAGTTGTAAATAAATTGAGAGGAACATTGAACGTAGTAGCTGTAAAAGCTCCTGCATTTGGAGATAGGAGAAAAGCTATGCTTCAGGATATTGCAATACTGACAGGTGGAGAAGTTATTTCTGAAGAAAAAGGCATTAAGCTTGAAATGGCTGAAGTGGATTTTCTGGGGCAAGCTAAAAAAGTAAGAGTTACTAAGGATAATACTGTAATAGTTGATGGTTCTGGAAAGAAAGAAAATATAGAAGGAAGAATATCTCAGTTAAAAAATTCTATTTCTGAAACAACTTCGGATTATGATAGGGAAAAACTTCAGGAAAGACTGGCAAAACTGTCAGGAGGGGTTGCAGTAATAAAAGTCGGAGCGGCAACTGAAACAGAAATGAAAGAAAGAAAACTGAGGATAGAAGATGCCCTAAATGCTACAAAAGCTGCTGTAGAAGAAGGAATAGTTCCTGGTGGAGGAGCTATTCTAGTTCAAATTTCCAAGGCTATAGAAGACTTTAAGCTTGAAGGTGAAGAAGGACTGGGAGTGGAAATAGTTAAAAAAGCTCTGTATGCTCCTATGAGACAAATAGTTATAAATGCAGGACTTGATGCCGGAGTGGTGATAGACAGAGTAAAGAATTCTGATCAGGGAATAGGATTCGATGCGGCAAAAGAGGAATATGTAGATATGGTAAAAGAAGGAATAATAGACCCGTCTAAAGTAACAAGATCTGCTATTCAGAATGCTATTTCAGTATCATCTGTATTATTAACAACTGAAGTTGCTGTTGCAAATGAAAAAGAACCGGCTCCATCAGGAGGAATGCCTGGAGGAATGGGAATGCCCGGAATGATGTAGAAATATATATGATTATTATAGGAAACTGTCTCAAAGAAATGACAGTTTCCGTTTTATTTTATGTAAAAAAAATCACTTGAAAAGCTTGAAAAAATAAGGTCCAAATATAATTTTGGACTATTGATTATTTAAAAAAATAGAGTATACTTATATTAAGGAAATTGATAAATGAAATTTCAAGGAGGTTAAATTATGGAATTGAAAACCCCGTTATATGAAGCTCATATTAAAGCAGGTGGAAAAATGGTACCATTTGCAGGATATATTCTCCCTGTGCAATACGAAACAGGAGTTATTAAGGAGCATATGGCAGTAAGAACTCAGGCAGGGCTCTTTGATGTATCGCATATGGGTGAAATTATATGCAGAGGTAAGGATGCTTTGGCAAATCTGGAAAAGATTCTTACCAATACCTTTGGAAATATGGTTGACGGACAGGCAAGATACAGCCCTATGTGCAATGAAAACGGTGGAACAGTTGATGACTTAATAGTGTATAAGAAAAGTGATAATTACTATTTTATAGTAGTTAATGCCGCAAATAAGGATAAAGATTATAAATGGATGGTGAATCATAAATTTGGTGATGTTATATTTGAGGATGTATCAGATAAATATGCGCAGATATCGCTACAAGGACCAGAAGCAATGAATATCTTAAGAAAAATTACTTCAGAAGACAATATTCCAAAAAAATATTATCATGCTGTATTTGATACAGAAGTTGCAGGAATAGGGTGTATCATATCAAAGACAGGATATACAGGAGAAGATGGAGTTGAGCTGTATATTGCATCTGAAAATGCAGAAAAACTATGGAATATACTTTTGGAAAACGGAAAAGATGTAGGACTGATTCCATGTGGTCTTGGAGCAAGGGATACGCTACGTATGGAAGCTGCTATGCCATTATATGGGCATGAAATGGATGACAAAATAACCCCTCTTGAAACGGGACTGAATTTTGCTGTAAAAATGGAAAAAGATGATTTTATAGGAAAATCTGCGATGGAATCTAAAGGAGAGCCTAAAATAAAGCGTGTAGGGCTGAAAGTGACAGGAAGGGGGATTATCAGAGAGCATCAGGATGTAATTTCGGAAGGAGAAAAAATAGGTTCCACTACTTCCGGCACACACTGTCCTTATCTGAATTATCCTGTAGGAATGGCACTGATAAAAAAAGAGTATGCAGAAATAGGTAGAAAATTTGAAGTAGATGTAAGAGGAAGAAAAGTAGAAGTGGAAGTTGTGCCTCTTCCATTCTATAAAAGAGGGAAATAATTCTGAAGTATTGTTAAGAAAGTGTAATTCAAAGGAAATAGAAATGAGTAATAATACTAATAGTTTAAACTAAAAATTTAAGGAGGAAAATAATGAAAGTAGAAAAAGGATTAATGTATTCAAAATCTCATGAATGGATTAAAGAAGAAGGAGATGAAGTTGTGATAGGAATCACTGACTATGCACAGTCTGAATTAGGAGACCTTGTCTTTGTAAATCTTCCTGAAGAGGGAGATGAAGTTACTTTAGGTGAATCTTTTGGAGATGTGGAATCTGTTAAAGCAGTATCGGACATATTCTCTCCAGTAACAGGTATTGTAAGTGCTGTTAATGAAGATATACTGGATTCTCCTGAAACTATTAACAGTAATCCATATGACGCCTGGTTTATAAAAGTGAAGAATGTTACAGAAAAAGAAGAATTATTCACTGCCGAAGAATATGAACAGTTTTTGGATGATGCACAGGAATAAAATTAGAAAGGTGGTAGATTTATGGGAAAATATATTCCGAATACAGATGAAGAACAGAAGGAAATGCTGTCAGAAATAGGATTTTCATCATTTGAAGATTTATTTGCTCAAATTCCTGATGAAGTCAGGTTAAAAAGGGATCTGAATATTCCGGAGGGGAAATCTGAACTGGAAGTACAGAGAATGATGAAAGCCATGGCAGATAAGAATAAGGTATTTCCTGTTATATTCCGTGGAGCAGGGGCATACAGGCATTTTATTCCTGCCATAGTAAGAAGCGTAATATCAAAGGAAACTCTTATAACTGCCTATACACCATATCAGGCAGAAATGAGTCAGGGAATACTTCAGTCAATATACGAATTTCAGACTATGATAAGTGATCTTACAGGAATGGATATTGCCAATGCATCTGTCTATGATGGGGCGGCAGCAACAGCTGAAGGAGTGGCAATGTGCCAGGAGAAGAAAAGAAAGAAGGTGCTTATTTCAGCTCTTGTTCAGCCTGAAATAATATCGACTGTAAAAACCTACTGTCATGGAAATGGAATGAAAATAGAGATTATTCCTGAAAGAAATGGAATTACAGATACAGATTTTCTCAAAAATAATATAGATGAGTCTACAGCATGTGTGGTTATACAGAATCCTAATTATTTAGGTATTATAGAACCGGCAAAAGAAATAGGGGAATTGACTCACGAAGCAGGGGCAAAATATATAATGAATGTGAATCCTACTTCACTTGGTATTTTAAAGACGCCTAGAGAATATGGAGCAGATATTGCAGTAGGAGATGGTCAGCCTATAGGACTTCCACTTTCTTTTGGGGGACCATATTTAGGGTTCATGGCATGCGTAGAAAATATGACCAGGAAGATCCCGGGAAGACTCGTAGGTAAAACAACAGATAAAAAAGGAAGGACCGGTTATGTGCTTACACTTCAGGCGAGGGAACAACATATAAGAAGAGAAAAAGCTTCAAGTAATGTTTGTTCCAATCAGGCATTATGTGCATTGGCTGTTAGTGTATATCTGTCTGCTATGGGTAAAGAAGGGTTCAGAAATGTAGCTGTCCAATGTATGTCTAAAGCACACTATATGGCGGAGAAACTTGGAGAAATTGGATTCAGACTGGAGTATGACAAGGAATTTTTTCATGAATTTGTTACAGTTTCTGATATTTCATCAGAAAAGATATTGACAAAGCTAGAGGAAAATAATATCCTTGGCGGACTTCCTCTTGATGAAAAAAGGATTCTGTGGTGCTGTACTGAGCTGAACAGCAAAGAAGATATAGATGAAGTTATAAATATATTAAAGGAGGTAAAATGATGTTAATATTTGAAAAAAGCAGAAGTGGCAGAGGCTTGAGTATGCTTCCTCCTTGTGATGTGAAAATAAAGCTTCCAGATGAAGAGGATATGAGGAAACTACCTCTCCATTTACCTGAAATATCTGAAACAGATATTAGTAGACATTACACTGAAATAGAAAAAAAGGCTCAGGGAATAAACAATGGGTTTTATCCGCTGGGTTCGTGTACTATGAAATATAATCCCAAAATAAATAATGAAATCGCAGGTCTTTCAGGATTTTCTGATATTCATCCTCTGCAGCCTGTCAACACAATACAGGGATGTATGGAGGTAATTCAGGATGCTGAAAGGAATTTATGTGAAATTACAGGAATGGACAGGATGACTATGCAGCCTGCTGCAGGAGCTCATGGAGAGTTTACAGGGATATTGATGATTAAGAAGTACCATGAAAGCAGGGGAGATTTTAAGAGAACTAAAATTATAGTTCCTGACTCTTCCCATGGAACAAATCCTGCAACTGGTGCTATGGCAGGGCTTACTGTTGTTTCAGTGCCTTCCAGTGAGGATGGATGTGTTGATCTTGAAAGGTTAAAGTCTGTAGTAGGTGATGATGTAGCGGGATTGATGCTTACAAATCCTAACACTTTAGGAATTTTTGATAAAAATATACTTGAAATAACGAAAATTATTCACGAATGTGGCGGACTCAATTATTATGATGGTGCCAATCTTAATGCAGTAATGGGACTTACAAGGCCAGGAGACATGGGATTTGATGTAATACATCTCAATCTTCATAAAACATTTTCTACTCCCCATGGTGGAGGAGGACCAGGAAGCGGCCCTGTAGGATGCAAGAAGATACTTGAAAATTTTCTTCCATCAGTACTTGTTGAAGGAGATGAAATAAAGGAATTTATTAAACCTTCGCAGAGCATAGGAGATGTAAAGAGTTTTTATGGTAATTTCCTTGTGTATTTAAGAGCACTTACATATATTAAAGTTCTTGGAAAAGATGGTATAACAGCATCCTGCAGGAATGCAGTTCTCAATGCCAACTATATGATGCATAAGCTTAAAGATATCTATACTATTGTAAATGATGGAGTATGCATGCACGAATTTGTAATGAGTCTGGAAGATCTTAAGAAAGAAACAGGAGTATCGGCTATGGATATTGCTAAAGGGATTATTGATTATGGGATGCATCCACCTACAATGTATTTTCCTCTCATAGTTCACGAAGCTCTCATGGTCGAACCGACAGAAACTGAATCTAAAGAAACACTTGATAATGCTATAAATGCATTAAGAGAATTACACAGAAAGGCATATGAAAATCCAGAGTCATTACACGAAGCCCCAGTAACTACTCCTGTAGGAAGATTGGATGAAGTAGGAGCAGCTAGAAATCCTATCTTAAGATACAGATGGGAAGAGTAGTCTATAAAATTCAGAAGGAGAATACATAGAATATGATAGAAAAAATTACATACATAGATAATACAGAAACATATCCTTATAATAATCTGGCAATTGAGGAGCATTTACTCCTTAATTGCCATAAAAACGAATGTATATTATATCTGTGGCAGAATAAACACACTGTAGTCATTGGACGTAATCAGAATGCATGGAAAGAATGTCTTGTGAGTAAACTCGAAGAAGATGAAGGGCATCTTGTACGCAGACTTTCAGGAGGAGGAGCAGTTTATCATGATTTAGGAAACCTTAATTTTACTTTTCTGGTTACGAAGGAAAACTATAATTTGGATAAACAGCTTCAAGTTATAGTAAAAGCTATAGATAAGTTTGGAGTAAAAGCTGAAAAATCAGGAAGAAATGATATATTGATTGAAGGAAGAAAATTTTCTGGAAATGCTTATTATGAAACAGGAGATCAATGTTATCATCATGGAACAATAATGGTAAACGTAAATATATCTGAACTTTCAAAGTATCTGACAGTATCTAAACAGAAACTTCAGTCAAAAGGAGTAGAATCCGTAAAGTCAAGGGTTGCTAATTTAAATGAGTTTAATTCTGAAATTACAGTAGATCTATTAAAAAAGAAACTTTTGGAAGCATTTGAAGAAGTTTATAAACTAAAGGCAGAAATTATAAAAATTACAGATCTTGACTTAAAAGATATAGAAGAGCACAGGAAAAAATTTGAGTCATGGGATTTCAAGTTTGGAAAAAAGATAGATTTTGAATATGAAGTTTCAGAAAGATTTGAATGGGGAGAAATATTATTTCAGTTTAAAGTAAATTCGGGTATTATTGAAGAAATAGGAGTATTTTCGGATTCTTTGAAGACAGGATTTATTCTTGGAATTGCTCCTGTTTTAAAGGGATGTAGATACAGCAGACAAGACATATGTGAACAGATAAAAGGTATCAAATTAAAAGATGAGACAGAAAATAGCATGAAAAAGGATGTTATTTCCTGGATAGAAAGCCTAGATTTATAGTGAAATGGAGAATAATTATGAATATATTCGATATGATAATTATAGGTGCAGGTCCTGGAGGCTACGTAGCAGCTATAAAAGCAGCAAAATCCGGATTCAAAGTAGCAGTAATTGAAGAAGACAGGGTTGGAGGGACATGCCTTAACAGAGGATGTATTCCTACCAAGGTCATGTTACATGCTTCTTCATTATATAGTGAATTGAAAGAAAGTGAAAGATTTGGTATATTTTCTTCTGGAGTAAGCTTTGATTACAAGAAAATAATGGAATATAAAAATGAAACTGTAGATAAGCTATGCCAGGGAGTGGAACAGTTGTTTAAGAGTAATAGGATTACACTGATAAAAGGAAAAGCTACTCTGGAAAAAGACAGGAGTGTAAGTGTAGTATCAGAATCGGGAAAGGAATCCTACAACGCCGATAAAGTGATATTGGCCACAGGGTCAAAACCTGCTTTGCCACCTATCTCAGGAATAGAATCAGAAGGAGTTGTTACAAGTGATGAGCTGTTTAAATTGACGGAAATTCCAAAAAGGCTTATAATCATAGGCGGAGGAGTTATAGGTACAGAGTTTGCATCAGTATTTTCAGCATTAGGGACAGAAGTTACTATT
>CAYYAV010000049.1:0-9633 GCA_964469865.1 uncultured Fusobacteriales bacterium
GAAACAGCCCTCTTTTAAAAGTTGAAATAGAAACTGAAAACAGTGCAATAGAACATAGGGTACGCCTTCTGTTTAAGACAGGAATTGAAAGCAGGGAATCTATAGCGGATCAGCAGTTCGGTATAATAAGAAGACCTGTCTATCTGCCTGAAGTCGGAAGATGGAGAGAAGAAGGATGGAATGAAAAGCCGAGAACAATAGAACCTATGCAGTCGTTCGTCAGTCTGTCAGACAATGAAAAAACTGTAACTGTCATAACTGACTGTGTCAGGGAATATCAGATAACAGGAGAAAAGTATGATACGATAGCACTCACCCTCTTCAGGTCGGTACCTAAAATGGGAAAGGCTGATTTAAGGGACAGACCTGGAAGAGCTTCAGGAATGTCTGACTGGCCTACTCCGGATGCCCGTTTACTCAAAAAAATGAAATTCACACTAGCCGTACTAATTTCTGAAGGGAAATTCTCTGCCATGGAATCAGCAGACATATCTAAGGAATACATGACTCCTTTTCAATATTATCAGGCAGCGGAATTTAAGAACATAGACCTCTTTTTCCTGATGAACAGGCCTGAAGTTCAGAATGTACCTTTTAACTTTTCAATATTTTCATTTGAAGGAAGGAACTGTATATTAAGCACAGTTAAGAAAGCAGAAAAGGAAGAAGCTGTAATAGTAAGAATTTATAATCCGGATGATACTGAAGAGGTTGGTTTTACTATGGCATATAATGACGATATTTCAGATGTGAAACTCGTAAAATTTGATGAAGAGACGATAATAAAAGAAATAGAATCCAGTTTCAGAAAAGAGGAAGGGCATACTATAGGAAAAAATCCTAAATCTAAAGTTGAAGTTCAAAAGGTAAGGACTTGTCAGGCATTAAGCCTGAGATTGAAATAAAATTATAAATTGTAAACTTTATATTTATGAACTATATGATTTTCTTTTTAATAAAGTATAACTTGTAATTTACACCAGTCAATATTTCTATTGACATTTTATCTTAAAAAAAGTATTCTTATATACATAAATAGATAAAATATATATAATTATAATAAATATACTGAAGAAGGAGATTTGAAAATGCCTTTAAATATAAAGAATACTTATATGGAAATGTTACCTTCTAAATTTTATTCACGGATAGAGATTTCCTCTGTAAAAAAACCAGAACTCATTATTTTTAATGAAAGACTGGCAAAAGAACTGGGGCTTGATGAAAATGAGATTGAAGTTATGAAAAAAGAAGGCAGCATGATATTTTCAGGAAACAGGCTGATGAAAAATTCCATTCCTATAGCCCAAGCTTATGCGGGACATCAGTTCGGATATTTTACTATGCTTGGGGATGGAAGAACGGTTCTGCTGGGAGAACAGAGGGGAACTGACGGACATGTCTATGACATACAGTTGAAAGGGTCAGGAAGGACACCATATTCCAGGCGTGGTGACGGAAAGGCGGTTTTAGGTCCTATGCTGAGGGAATATATTATAAGTGAAGCAATGTCCTGTCTGGGAATACCCACTACACGAAGTCTGGCGGTAGTTAAAACAGGGGAACCGGTCTATCGTGAAACAGAAAAAGCCGGAGCAGTTCTGACCCGTACTGCCCGTAGCCATATCAGGGTAGGAACCTTCGAATATGCCTCAGCTTTCGGAAGTTATGAAGATCTGAGAAAGCTGACTGACTATACTATAGAAAGACATTTTCCCTATATGATAGATGCAGAAAGGGATACCGGTAAAAGATATATGATGCTGATAAAAAAAGTCATAAACCTTCAGGCCGGGCTTATAGCTAAATGGAACCTGGCAGGATTTATACATGGAGTAATGAATACAGATAACATGTCTATTTCAGGAGAAACCATAGATTATGGACCTTGTGCTTTTATGGATACCTATCATCCTGATACTGTTTTCAGTTCTATTGATGTTCAGGGACGGTATTCTTATGGGAATCAACCTTATATCGGACTCTGGAATCTGACTGTATTTGCTGAAAGTCTCTACCCCCTATTCGGATATATTTATAATAATAAAACTGACAAAGATATAGACAGTAGAGAAGAAAAGGAAATAATTCAACATGAACTACTAGAATATAATATGCTGTATAGAGAATTCTGGCTTTCAGGAATGAGAGGTAAACTAGGTCTTTTCAGTGAAAGGGAAGGAGATGAGAAATTATTTAAGGGGCTTCTTGAGATAATGAAAATTTATGGAGCTGACTACACAAATACATTTAAGGCACTTACAATAAATGTATTTGATATGGAAGATAGAGTTAACGGAAGGCTTTATCGGAGCCAGGAATTTAAAAACTGGGAAAAAAGATGGAAAGACAGAATGAGTCAGGAAAATAAAACAGCAGGAGAGATACGTAAACTGATGGAAAAAAGTAATCCCTGTGTAATTCCAAGGAACCATATTGTAGAAGAAGTTATCTATGAAGCAGAAAATGGAAACTATGCCCCTCTGAAAGAATTTATGGAAATTCTTTCAGAACCTTATAATTATGGAAGAGAATTATCCAAGAATTATACAGAGCCTAGAATAGCAAAGATACCTTATCAGACTTACTGTGGAACATAGAAAAAAGATTTTATAGACTTTTGGGATTTTAAAATTTTTAAAAAATTCATTAATTTTACCATTTATTGACAAAAATATCCCAACTTTACTTTACAATCTCGTTCATGTTCTTAGCCGCTTCAGGAGCTTTATAAGTATCTTACCTTTCCTTTGAAATCATTAATAGTACTGTACCCTTTTTCATCCATTATAGACTTTAGTTCTTCAGTAATACGTCTGAAAACAGACGGACCTTCTTTCTGAAGGACTGTTCCAAGCTGAACCATGCTGGCACCGCATAAAATATGTTCAAAAGCATCTCTTCCTGTAAAAACTCCCCCCGTTCCGATAATCTGTATGGAGGGATTAAGCCTATTATAAAAGGCATGAACATTAGCAAGAGCGGTAGGCTTTATATACTTTCCTCCAAGTCCGCCAAATCCATTTTTAGGTTTGATGACCATTGCATCATCGGATATGACAATACCATTTCCTATACTGTTTACACAGTTTATAAATGTTAATGGAAACTTATTGAAAACAGCTGCAGCCATATCGAAATGAACCATGTCAAAATAAGGGGGAAGCTTTATCCCTAGGGGATTTCTATAATATGTAAAAATTTCTGAAAGCAGCCTTTCAGTAGTTTCCAGATCGTAAGCGATCTGCGGTTTTCCAGGAACATTAGGACACGAAAGGTTGAGTTCCACCGGACCATTAAAATTACTCTGCTGAACTTTTTTCAGTAATGTATGAGTTTCTTCCTGACTCATTCCGACAAGGGAAAAGAAGAAGGAACGACCGGGATGTGACCCGTTTAGTTCCAGAAGATATTCCAGATAATAGTCAAATCCCAGATTAGGCAATCCCATGGAATTGATAGAACCAAGTTCGGTGTTATAATAACGTGGTTCAGGATTTCCCTCACGGATATTTAAAGTGGCAGTTTTTGTAACGAATGTCCCAGCTTCTGAATTTATGACTTTTTCCAGTTCACCACGATCATAGCAGTAGACTCCTGCTGCGTTCATAAGGCAGTTATCAAATTTATATTTTCCAATATGGGTCTGTGTAGATGGCATATTAATCCTCCTATAATATAGATCTTTTCTTTATAATTATAGCATTTTTAACAGTATTTGTATATTATAAGTATTTAGATAAATATAGCATATTTAATTAAAGAAAAGGGTAGATGGTATCAATGAGGGGGAGATAGAAAAAGGTATGGAAAATATCTTATAAAATATGCTATAATTTCTAATAAGAGAAAGCTCATTAAGAGCAGATACAGGAATAAACATGGATGGAGAAAGAAATGGCAATGAGGACAGGGAAATTTAAGGAAAATCTTCTTGACCGGGAGGTTATGGGAAGAAAAATAAAGGAACTTCAGGAAAATGGAAAGAAAGTAGTATTTACTAATGGAGTCTTTGATATCCTTCATATAGGACATCTGACATATCTGGAAGAAGCGAAAGGGCTTGGAGATATACTGGTTGTAGGAGTAAATAGCGATACTTCGGTGAAAATAAATAAAGGAGACAGGAGACCCATAAATAGCCAGGAACACAGGGCGTTCATGCTTCTTGGAACTAGATTCGTAGATTATACAGTCATCTTCAATGAGAAGACTCCTGAAATTCTGCTTGAAATTCTCAAACCTGATATTCATGTCAAAGGCGGTGATTATAGCAAGGAGGATCTTCCTGAAACGACTGTTGTAGAAAGGAATGGCGGAGAAGTGAAGATACTTTCGTTCGTAGACAATATCTCTACCACTGAGATAATAAATAAAATAGTAGATGTCTATTCAGGACAGACAGAAAAGTGAGAAATGATGAAAAAAAGGATATTAAATTTCAAAGAAATGGACAGGCTGGCATCAAAGGTGGCTGAATCTCTTGAAAATGGAGGAGTCCTTGGTCTTATTGGAAATCTGGGAACAGGGAAGACAACTTTTACAAAGAGAATATGTAAATATTTTGGAATAACTGAAAATGTTAAAAGTCCGACTTTTACCTATGTCATAGAGTATACATCGGGAAGAAGGCCGGTTTATCATTTTGATGTATACAGGATTATGAATCCCGGAGAAATATATGAAATAGGATTTGAAGACTATATAGGGGAAGAAAGTTCTATTGTAATAGTAGAATGGGCAGACAATATAATTGATGAAATGCCTGAAAATACTGTTTATGTTGAAATAGAACATAATGGTGAAGATACAAGAAGAATTTCTATATATAAATTAAAAAATGGAGAAAAAGAATATGTTGACCTTTGCGATAACAACAACAACTAAGCTGGCATCTGTGTCTCTTCATCAGGATGGAAGGCTTCTGGGAGAAATAAGGGTGGAAGTACCCAGGACACATTCTACCGCTATTCTGGACCAGATAGACAGGCTATTTGAGTGGACAGGAAAAAACCTTGATGAAGTAGGAAATGTCCTTGTTTCAATAGGACCCGGTTCCTTTACAGGAGTAAGGATAGCTGTTTCCGTAGTAAAAGGACTATTTTTTGGAAAAAAAGTAAACTTTTACAGTGTAAATGAATTAGATGCCCATGCATATCAGGGATATTTCAGTATCCAGGATTCTATTGATAAGGATAAAGGCAGAAATCACAGAATGTATTCATTTGTAGATTCAGGAAAGGAGAAAGTATACTATGCAGTATACAGGATTAAGGATTATGGACCTGAACGGGAGACCAGGTATAAGGTAGGGAAGTTGGAGGATGTTCTGGAAGAATGCAGGATATTGTATGAAAAAGGTCTGAAAATTTATTTTTCAGGAGATGCAGTTTTAAATTATAAGAGCAAAATAATAGATAAGATGGAAGACAAGGTTATATTGATACAGGATGAAAGGCTTAAGATATCTTCAGCAACATTTTTTAATATGCTTCTTATGAACAAACTTGAAAAAACGGATATTTATAGCCTGAAACCGGAATATCTGGAAAAAACTCAGGCAGAAAGGGATAAAAAATAATGGCATTTAAAGATTTTTTTAAAATTGGCAGAAAAAACGGAGAAGAAAAAATAGAAACAGAAAATAAGGAAACAGAAAAAACAGATGCAGGTAATCCAGAAAAGGAAGAAATAAAAGAAGAAATCAGGAAAGAAAAAGAAATTTATGCAGATATCAGTCATCCTGATAGGCCAAAACCTCTGAAAGACCGACTGGCTGCTCCTAAGAAAGGTTTCTTCGGGAAGCTGAAGGAAATTTTTCTTGGAAAAGCTATTGATGATGAACTGTATGAAGAACTGGAAGAGTTTCTGATTCAGTCAGATATTGGCATGGATATGACAATGCAACTTGTTTCGGAACTTGAGAAAGAGGTTTCGAGAAAAAGGCTTAAAACTTCTGAAGAAGTATATGATGAGCTTAAAGGACTTCTAAAAGGAAAGTTAATATACAATAATAAGGAAAATACGGAGCTGGATATAAGAGAAGGTCAGCTTAACATAATCCTTGTAGTAGGGGTGAATGGTGTTGGAAAGACTACATCCATAGGGAAAATCGCAAATAAGCTTAAAAATGAAGGTAAGAAAGTTATAATAGGTGCAGGAGATACTTTCAGGGCAGCTGCAATAGAACAGATAGAGGAATGGGGAAAGAGAACAGGAGTTGAAGTAATAAAACAGTCTCATGGGAGTGATCCTTCTGCAGTAATATATGATACCGTAACGGCAGCCAAGAATAGAGGATTTGATGTGGTCATAATAGATACTGCAGGAAGACTTCATAATAAGACCGATCTGATGAAGGAACTGGAAAAGATAAAGAAGATAATAGTACAGCAGTCTGGACAGGAGAAATTTGAGACATTGCTCGTTATAGACAGTACAACAGGTCAGAACGGACTGGAACAGTCAAAAGTATTTAATGAGATAGTTGAACTGTCAGGAGTTGTACTTACAAAATTTGATGGGACAGCTAAAGGAGGAATAATATTTCCTGTAACAGAAGAGCTTAAAAAACCTATTAAATTTATAGGTGTTGGAGAAGGAATAAATGATCTCAGGGTTTTTGATGTCAATGAATTTATTCAGGCAATGTTTGAATAATAAATTTGAATAATTAGAAAAATGAGGTATAATAAATATTAGACAGTGAATGTTGAATAAGAATAAATAAAAAGGAAACAGAAAGAATGGAGTGATAAAGGTGCCGGACTTGATTAAGACTTTAAAAGAAAAGGCAAAAAAACTAGGTAAGACTATAATCTTGCCAGAAACGGAAGATGAGAGGGTGTTAAGAGCCGCGGAAAAAATACTGGCAGAAGGGATAGCAAAGGTGGCATTAGTAGGAAATGAATCTGAAATAAGGGAAAGAGCAAAAAAAATAGGAGTTTCGATTGATGATGCTGTAATCTATGACCCTAATAACTGTGCTACAATAGATGATATGGCAGAACTCCTCAGAAAAAGGAGAGAAAAAAAGGGAATGACTTTTGAGACAGCTAAAGCCACTCTTATGTCAGATCCAAGATTTTTTGGTGCAATGCTTGTGAGCCAGGGAAGAGTAGATGGCATGGTTGCAGGATCAAATTCTCCTACTTCACAGGTATTAAGGGCAGCGATTCTGGTTATAGGGCCTAAGGAAGGGCTAAAAACAGTGTCAAGTTCATTTATAATGATAACAAATACCCCTGAATTTGGAGATAATGGAGTATTTATATATTCTGACGGAGGTGTCATACCGAATCCTACTGCATTACAGCTGGCCGATATAGCAATTTCAAGTGCTGAAAAAGCAAGGCTTACTGCGGGAATAAAGGAACCTAAGGTAGCATTCCTGTCATTTTCAACTAAAGGAAGTGCTGATGGAGAATCTGTAACTAAAGTAAGGGAAGCAATAGAAATATTAAAAGAAAGAAATGTGGATTTTGACTTTGATGGAGAATTGCAGCTGGATGCTGCAATAGTTCCTGAAGTAGCTGCTTCCAAAGCACCGGGCTCAAAAGTCGCAGGATATGCCAATGTACTCATATTCCCTGATCTGAATTCAGGAAATATAGGATATAAGCTCACTCAGAGGTTGGCTAAAGCTAAGGCACTTGGTCCATTGATCCAGGGACTGGCAAGCCCTGTACATGATCTGTCAAGAGGATGCAGTGTAGATGATATAGTAGAAGTTGTGGCTATAACAGCAGTTAAATCAGAGCATTAATCTTCTGGAAATGTGTAACGTAGAAAAGTAAAAAATGAAATTTTATAAGTAAATGAAAAATATCAAAATAGAAAAAGGAGATAGCATGAAAGTATTAGTAATAAACAGTGGAAGTTCATCTTTAAAATTTGAAATGATAGATATGACAAATGAAAAAACTATTGCAAAAGGAATATGTGAAAGAATAGGGATTGCAGATCCAATCTTTACATTTAAGAATTTAGTTAAGGATATAAAAATTGATGCAAGGCCGGAACCAATGTCAGACCATAAGATAGCAATAGATATAGTCTTAAAGACTTTACAGGATTCTGAATTCGGAGTTATTTCAAGCGTTGATGAAATAGATGCGATTGGACATAGGGTAGTTCACGGAGGAGAATACTATTCGGATTCAACTCTCATTGATGACAGGGCTATAGAAAGGATTGAAGAGCTGTCTGCTCTTGCCCCTCTTCATAATCCGGCCAATGTTATGGGCATAAAGGTAATGAGGGAACTGCTTCCTGAAAAGAAAAATGTAGCAGTGTTTGATACTGCATTTCATCAGACAATGGAACCTAAAACATTTATGTATGCATTTCCATATGAGGACTATACTGAACTGAAAGTAAGAAAGTATGGTTTTCATGGAACTTCCCACAAATATGTCAGCGAAACGGCTCAAAAAATGCTTGGAAAAGAAGATTCTAAAATAATAGTATGTCATTTAGGGAATGGAGCGAGCCTTTCTGCAGTGAAAAATGGAAAAGTGGTAGATACTTCTATGGGACTGACACCTCTTGCAGGAGTTATGATGGGAACAAGGACAGGGGATGTGGATCCTGCGGCGGCATTCTATGTGATGGAAAAAAGAGGATTGACTTTAAAGGAAATAGACACAAGAATGAATAAAAAGTCCGGAGTTCTTGGGATTTTTGGAGAAAGTTCTGATTTCAGGGACTTAGAAAAAGCTATGGACAATGGAAATGAAAGGGCTAAGCTGGCTTATGAAATGTTTGCTTACAGGATAATCTCATATATAGGAGCCTATACTGCTGTAATGAACGGAGTTGATGCGATTGCATTTACAGGAGGGATAGGAGAAAATGCAACAAGGATGAGAAAATTAATATGTAGCAGTTTCGGATATCTTGGACTTGATTTTGATGATGAGAAAAATTCACAAAGGCCAAAAGGTAATGTAGAACTGACTAAGCCTGGTTCAAGAGTAAAGGTTTTCAAAATAGAGACAGCAGAAGAACTGGTTATAGCAAGGGATACGTACAGATTGACAAAATAATTTCTGATAAAAGATATTGACATTAATATTATATGTGATATAATTACTTAGTAAAATACAATTGAGTATACAAAGGTATGAATTTTACATAATATATTAAAATAAAATCAGGAGGAGAAAAATGGCAAAATTGAACATTATTTATTACACTGGAACAGGGAATACTGAGCAGATAGCAACATATATAGAAGAGGGAGCTAAGAGTGCAGGGGCAGAGGTAGAAGTAATAGCTGTTGATTCAGCTGATGAAAGTTCTTTAGATGCTGATTTTATCGCATTAGGATCACCGGCAACAGGAGCAGAGGAAGTTGCACCTGAGATGGTTGATTTTGTTGATTCAGTAAAAGATAAATTAAAAGGAAAAACTATAGGACTTTTCGGATCAAATGACTGGGGAACAGGAGAATTCCTTGAAACTTGGAAAGAAGAGCTGGAAGATGCAGGAGTAAAAGTAGTTGGAGAAGGGCTAGTTATTAACCTGGCTCCGGACGATGATGATAAAATAGAAGCTGCGAAAGCTTACGGAAAAGAAATTGTCGGGTAAAACAGTAACAGTATATATTATAGAACCGGTTTGCAGTTTAGT
>CAYYAV010000050.1:0-9631 GCA_964469865.1 uncultured Fusobacteriales bacterium
GACTGGGATTCGAACCCAGACATCTTGCGATTTCGCCGGTTTTCAAGACCGGTCCATTAGCCGTTCGGACATCCACCCACATGTTACTCAACTATATTATCATACTTGAGTAAATATTGTCAAGAATTTTTTGACTATGATAGTCATTTTTTTATAAATATTCAAAAGGATAATTATATAAAAGTTTACCTTTAAGTATTAATATGCTGTAGGATAATTAAAGATACTTGTCCATGAAATCAGGCATAGGATAAATAATTCTTAATAATTGCTGTTAAAAAACTGTGTGTTACAGTAGTAAATTTGGAAAAAATGAAAATTAAAGGTATAATAATATTAATAAAAAATGGAGGTGGCAGGATATGTCTAAGAAAGAAAAGGTAATCGGATCTGAAGACATCAGGAAGATAGATTCTGATTTAAAGAAGATGGGGATAGAAGAATATGAAGAAACTTATGGACTGAAATTGGAATATGAACCTTCAGAAGATGGCTTAGATATAAGGTATATCCTAGTTTCAAAAGAACATCATGGGAAAGGATTGGAAAAGGATATAATAAAGATGCTGTGTGTGTCTCTGGATAATCATCAGATTTATGCAAAATATAGGATAACAAATGAAAATGATTTTGAGTATTTTGATAAACTGGGATTTAAGAGGAATGAAGGAAATATACTTGTCAGGGAACCTAGATAAATTAAAGTTATTAAGTATCTGATATCATGTAAAAGAGCTTTCGGCTCTTTTTTTTTGTAAAAACAAAGGAAAAATAAGCTGATAAAATTGACAAAAATCCTACTTTCTGTTATCATTTATCTATGTTAAAAGAATATCTGATAGGATATGGAAAACAGAAATAGGGAGGAAAATATGGCGAATATAATTATACCGGCAGGCTATGATTCTAAATATGGCATAATGGATACAGAAATAGCTATAAAGATAACAAAGGACTTCTTTGAGAAAGAGCTGGCTAAAACGCTTGAGTTGACAAGGATATCAGCTCCATTATTTGTAAAAAAGGGAACAGGATTAAATGATAATCTGAATGGAGTGGAAAGACCGGTAGCATTCGAAATGAAGGAAATGCCGGAAGAAACTATTGAAATAGTGCATTCCCTTGCAAAATGGAAAAGACTTGCACTGAAAAGATATGGAGTACCTTCAGGAGAGGGGATATATACAGATATGAATGCCATAAGAAGAGATGAAGAACTGGATAATACACACTCTATTTATGTCGATCAGTGGGACTGGGAAAAAGTGATAACTGAAAAAGACAGGAACCTTGATTATTTAAAGGAAACTGTAAAAAAAATATTTAGTGTCTTCAAAAATACTCAGAATATGCTTTCTGAAAAATATGGCAGGCTTGAAAAGTTTCTTCCTGAAGAAGTTACTTTTATTACTTCTCAGGAATTGGAAAATATGTATCCTGAACTTACACCTGAAGAAAGGGAAAATATATTTGCCAGGGAAAAAGGAGCAATTTTCATAATGCAGATAGGAAAAGTCCTTGAATCAGGGAAAAGACATGATGGTAGGGCTCCGGATTATGATGACTGGGATCTGAATGGAGATCTTATAATGTGGAATCCTGTATTGGATAAGGCTTTAGAACTGTCTTCAATGGGTATAAGAGTGAATAAGGATTCATTAGAGAGGCAGCTGAAAGAGCTTGGACTTGAAGATAGAAAAGGGCTGGAATATCACAGGTTGTTACTTGAAGGGAAATTACCTCTTACTATTGGGGGAGGAATCGGTCAGTCAAGGATATGTATGTTCCTACTTCAAAAAGCTCATATAGGTGAAGTACAGGCCTCAATCTGGCCAGATGATACAATAAGGATATGTGAGGAAAACGGGATTAACCTATTATAGTCTGATAGAAGGACAAAATTGTCATAACTCAAATTAAAAAATGAAATAAGGAAAGAAAAAGGTTGGGAAAGGAAAATTACAAAAAAATTTAAGTTAGAAAAATATTGGTTAATAAGGGTTATAAAGCTTTATAAATACTAAAATAGTAACCTTGAAAGGAGAAATCATGTTTCTAGAAAGAACGGACAGATTGGCACTGGTCGATTTTGAGAACAATCATATAAACTATAAGGAATTGATAAATAATATAAAATACTATTCAGAGTATGTAGTTTCTCTTGAAAGCAACAAGTTCGGGGTAATTATCATGGAAAATAGGGCAGAGTGGATATATAGCTTCTTTGCGGTATGGGATAAGAAGTCTGCCCCTATAACAATCGATGCACTGAGTAGTCCTAAAGAGATACTTTATGTTCTTGAAGATTCTCATCCCGAAATAATTATCTGTTCTACAGAAACAGAAAAAAATGTAATTGAAGCATTGGAAAGCTACTCTCAGAAGGAGCATGTAAGAATAATTAATGTGGATAATCATAGGGTGGAAGAAGAAAAACTTGAAAAAATAAGAGACAGTGATTTTGAACTTTACAATCCAGAGGAAGACGAAACTGCTGTAATGCTTTATACATCAGGAACGACAGGAAATCCAAAAGGAGTGATGCTTAGCTATAACAACCTTGATTCTGAAATGGAAGGTATATACGAAAAAGGAATATTTGATCACAGAGACCAGATACTTGCCATCCTGCCATTCCATCATATCCTTCCCCTAACAGCGACAGTACTCCTCATGTTTAGGAAACAGACTTCGGTAGTTCTTGTGGAGAAGATAGCTAGTAAGGAGATACTCGAAGCTCTTGAAAAAAATAGGGTAACAGCACTGATTGGAGTTCCTAGGGTTTTCAAGTTGTTCTATGATGGGATAAAACAGCAGATAGATGCAAAATTTATAACAAGGGTAATTTATAAAATAATGACAAGGATAAAGTCATTTCCTATCAGAAGGAAAATATTCAAGAAAGTCCATGACAAATTTGGTGGAAATTTAAAGTTTATTGTGTCAGGAGGAGCAAAACTGGATCCTGAAATTGGAGAATTTTATGAAGTAATGGGGATATACTGCCTTGAAGGATACGGCTTAACTGAAACTTCACCTGTAATAGGAGTTAATTCCATAAAAGAAAGAAAAATAGGAACTATAGGTAAAAAACTGTTTAATGTGGATGTAAAGGTTGTAGATGAAGAATTATGGGTAAAAGGTCCTATTGTCATGAAAGGATATTATAATAAACCTGAAAAGACTGCTGAAGTAATGACTGAAGACGGATGGTTTAGGACTGGAGATTTAGCCGAGATCGACAGTGAAGGATATATAACAATCCGTGGAAGAAAAAATGCTATGATAGTTTTATCTAATGGGAAAAATATAGATCCTGAAACCCTTGAAAATAAAGTGATTGCTAAAAGTAATTATTTAATAAAAGAAATAGGGATATTTGGGTATAATGACAAACTTGCTGCGATTATAGTTCCTGAGCTGACAGAGTTCAGAAAGAAAGGAGTTACCAATACAAAAGCATACATACAGAATGTAATTGAAGACTACAACCTTGGTGTACATAACTATGAAAAGATACTGGACTATAAGATATTTGAAGAAGAACTTCCTAAAACAAGGGTTGGAAAAGTAAGAAGGTTTATGCTGCCAGGGCTATATGAAAAGAACCAGATTGAAAAAAGGAAGATAGAAGAACCTCAGAATGAGACGTATAAAATGCTCAAGGAATATGTTAAAAAGCTTAAAGGGATAGAACCGCAGCCAGAGGAAAACCTTGAACTGGAGATAGGAATGGATTCACTTGATATTGTCGAATTTTTCGCATATATAGAAAACAGTTTTGGAGTAAAAATAGATGAAGAGCAGTTTTCAAGAATTCCTAATCTGAAGCTTCTTTCAGAATATCTTGAAGAAAAAGCTACTAAAATGGAGGATTCTGAAGTTGACTGGAAAAAAATAATCGATGAAGCCCCAGCTGTTCCAGAAAGAAATATGTGGATAACAAAAGTATTAAGACCTATGCTTGACCTAATACTTAAACTCTATTTTAGATTGAAGAGGATAAACAGGAAAAATATAGGAGATGGACCTCAGATATTTGTATCCAACCATCAGAGTTTCATAGATGCACTTGTCCTAGGTAGCCTTCTTCCTAGAAGTATATTGTATAATACGATGTTTCTTGCTATAGACTGGTACTTCAAAAAAGGAATTATGAAATTACTTGTTACTAATGGGAATGTAGTACTGGTAGATATAAATAAGAACATAAAGAAAAGTGTGGAAGAAATAGCTGCCCATATAAAAGCTGGAAGGAATGTACTTATATTTCCTGAAGGTGCAAGGACAAAAGATGGAAAAGTTGCTAAATTTAAAAAGGTATTTGCAATAATAGCCAAGGAATTGAATGTGGAAGTCCAGTGCCTGGGAATAAAAGGGGCCTTTGAAGCTTATTCAAGGTACATGAAGATTCCAAGACCTGGAAAAATAGAAGTTTCTGCTCTTGAAAAATTCAAACCGGAAGGATCATATGAGGACATAGTACAGAAAGCGGAAAATATAATAAGGGCATATGTAGAAGAAGAAAAAAATATATAAGAACCTTGAACCTAAATCATTTACAAAGAATAAAAAATATAGTATAATCTTAAGAAACCATAAAGAATCTGGAGGATTCATATAATAATGAGGAATAATAGAACTCCTAATAAAAGAAAAAATGTAAGAAATATTATCATATTATTGCTTATAGTCCTTATTCTCTTTGTATTTAGAGGAAGAATAGCATCATGGTTCAGTTTTCTTGATGAAATGGCGAATGAGATTAATTTTAGGATGGTAAAAGCTAAAAGCTTAATATATAGACATACTCTAAAATTTAAGACAAAAATTCAGGATATAACGTATATTGAGGATTATACAGAAAAGAATAAAAAAAGGGATTTTGAGCTTCAGAAAAGCAGAATTCAGAATATAGAACTGGAAAATCTCAAAAAAGAGAATCAGAAGCTGAGATCGATGCTGGATATGAAAGTGAAAAATCCTTCGGAGTATATTGCAGCAGATGTTATTTCAGTAGAAAGTTTTGATTCAGGCGAAAGAATATTCATAAATAAAGGAAGAAATGATGGAGTAGAACTTGATTTGCCTGTCATATATGAAGGATATCTTATAGGAAAGATATCTAAATTAGGAGAAACCTATGCAGAAGTGACACTGCTTACAAGTAAGAAGTCAAGAATAAGTGTTGTACTTAATGATGTACATATGCAGATACTAAGAGGGAATGGGAATGGAACATACTCCATATTCAATTATAATGAAAATGTATCTGATAATGCCACTTTTGTAATCTCAACTTCAGGAACAAGTGATGTGTTTCCTAAAGGACTAAAAATAGGGGATTTTGTCATAAAAGAACTTAATGCATTTAAACAGCTGAAAGAATTGAGATTCAAGCCATCATACAATGTATATGATATCCAGAATATACTTGTATATAAATGGGACAGAAATAATAATACCAATAAGGAGATTAAAGATCAGCTTGATATTGAAATAAGGGAAGAATTCCAAAAAAATAAAGGAACATCACAGACAAACTAAAGAAATCTGCGATACTATGAAATAGTTTAAAAAATACTTAATGAGGTGAAAAATTATGAAAAAAATAGAGAATAGAGGAATTATAAGACAGATGGTATTGCTTTTATTTTTAGTAGGATCTTTGATTTCCTTTTCAAAAAATTTCTGGGAGAAAAGCAGTTTTACTGTAGATGTTGTGGAAACAATAAAAGTTAATAAGACAAATAAGGTGAAAAAATATGTCATGAACTATAATAACGGTACTTTAAAACTGACAATCACTTCTCCCAATGTAAATAAAGGAGAAATATATACAATAAAAGGAAATACTAAAACAATATATTATCCATCCCTGAAGCAGACAGTTACCCAGAAACTTGACAAGGATGAAGTAAATATACTTAGCGTTTTCAATAAACTTAAAGGAATAACTTCAACTAAGACACAGACAAAAAATGGAGATCAGTTTATATTTTCCAATAATTGGCTCACAATGATAAAAAGTAGCAGATATACAGCAAATTTCAGTGATTATAAAAAATCGGGAGTTTATACATATCCGACAAATCTGTCTGTAACAGATGGAAGCTCTCAGATAATTTATAGGTTTTCAAATTTTAAATAATTTTGAAGTAATAAACGGAACTGAAAATGGAAATTTTAAATATAAGAGGTCTGGTTCTGAAAAAAAATGATATGGGTGATTCTGATATAAGGGTTACTCTGTTCAGTGAAGAAATTGGTAAAATATCTGCTATGGTATATGGAATAAGAAAATCAAAAAAGAGAAGTATAGGAGCATATAATCCTTTAAGTCTGACAGAGTTTACATTAAGAAAGAAGAATGAATTTTATTCAGTAATTGAGTCAGATTTAATAAGAAATTTCAGAAATATTACGGGAGATATTGAAAAACTAGAAATATCTCTGTATATTCTGGATACAGTAAATAAGATATATGATATCAATTATGAAAGGAATGATTTTTTTTCTAGATTAATAGAGATACTTGAATTTATAGAAAATATTGAAAAACTGGAATTGGGATATAAATACTATATTGTACTTTCATTTTTGCGAAGAATCATGATAGAACAAGGTATATATGATATAGGGGTTCTAAAAGAGGAAATGGGAACGGACTTAATAACAAGATATAAAGAAGTGTCTGATATATCAAAAAAAGAAAGTACTCTCCCTGAACTTAAGAAAAAATTTAGCAACTATACCGGTATACTGAAAAAAATTACTATGATTTTTGAAAATTATATAAATGTGCATCTACAGGTAAGATTAGAAATAAAAAAATTTATAATGGAGGATTTGTACAATGCCTAATACAAACATAGCAGACTATATTAAAGTAGAAGCAATCGAACTGGAGTTGAAATCAAAGAACAAAAACAGTGTAATTAAAGAACTTTATGAAAAAATTAGAAAACTAGGGATAGTAAAAGATGAAGACCTTGCATTGAAAGCTCTTTTTGTAAGAGAAGAAATGGGAAGTACAGGTATAGGGAAAAATGTAGCTTTACCTCATGCCAAGACAGAAGCAGTAGAGGATCTTATTATAACAGTGGGAATTTCCAGAGAAGGAATAGAATATGGTGCAATTGATGAGGAAAATGTAAATATATTCTTCATGTTCTTATGCCCTATGGATAGAAATCAAGCTTATCTAAAAACGCTCGCAAGGATTTCAAGGCTGATAAGGGAAGACAGATTCAGGGAAGATCTGATGAAGGCTAAGACACCTGAAGAGATAGTGGAAATAATATCAACTGAAGAAAAATAGAAGTTTATTTAAGGGGTAAATATGAAATGTCCATTTTGTGGTAATGAGAATACAAAAGTAATAGACAGTAGGGTCTTTTCAGATGGAAACTCTATAAAAAGACGTAGGGAATGTGAAAAATGTGAGAAGAGATTTACAACTCATGAAAAGGTAGTAGACCTTTCCCTCTATGTTATAAAGAAAAATGGAGTAAAAGAGGCTTATTCCAGAGATAAAGTATATAGAGGCATAAGCAGGGCGGTGGAAAAAAGAAATGTAGACCATGAGAGTGTTGAGGAAGTTATTGATAAGATAGAAAGAAAGATATTGACAGAATTTTCGGGAGAAATAAAATCCAGTGATTTGGGAGATATGATAAATTCCTATTTATTAGATTTAGATGAAATAGCATATGTCAGATTTTCTTCAGTATATAAGCAGTTTGAGAGTTTGGAGAGTTTTATTAATGAAATAGAAAAAATCAGGAAAGAAAAAAAAGATAAAAAGTAAGATAGGAGAAGAAATATGAAGGTAAATAAGATGCTTCTTATATTTAAAGTTATGTTTTTTATCATAATCGGAATTATATTTTATCAGGCATATGGACTATATGTAATGAGAAAAGAAGTAAATAAGGAAATTGAAAATACCGAAAGAGAAGTAGCTGAATATACTGAAAAGAAAAAAATACTGGAAAGTAGTATAAAAAATTTCAGTGAAGAAGAAAAAATTGAAAGAGTAGCAAGAGATAGGTTAAATCTTAAGAAAGAAGGAGAAGTTACTTATAAGATAGTAGAATAAATACCCTTTTGGGTATTTTTAAGATTATAGTAATTATAGTATATTAAATAGTTTTTATAGATAAATAAATTTAGGAAAGGAATAGATAAGATATACAATATTTATCAGGGATTAAGAATACTGTATATTTTATAGAATATATGAAAAAGATATTATTAGTATTGACATTTTTAATGAGTGTAATAGGATTTGGTGATGTTTCCAAAGCCTTAGTGAAAGTTTACTCTTCACACCAGATATTCAATTATAATTCACCTTGGCAGTATGGGGAAGGATTTAACTCTACAGCTACAGGTTTTATAATAGACGGAAATAAAATAATAACAAATGCACACGCAGTGATAAATTCAAAGTTTCTACAGATAAGGAAGGACGGAGATTCTAAGAAATATAAGGCATTGGTGAAATTCATATCTGAAGAATATGATCTTGCTTTGATAGAGATGGAAGATAAGTCTTTCTTTAATGGGACAACTGCCCTGAAACTGGGAACATTACCGGAAATACAGGATAGAGTAACAGTATATGGATATCCCCTAGGAGGAGATAAGCTTAGTACAACCCAGGGAATTGTTTCAAGAATGGAACATAATGCCTATACACTTACAGATAAAAGATTCCTTATAGGACAGACAGATGCGGCAATAAATAGTGGAAATAGCGGAGGTCCTGTAATAAATAAGGGAAAAGTAGTGGGAGTAGCTTTTGCAGGACTTACAATGGCTGATAATATAGGGTATTTTATCCCGGTAAATATACTGCAGCATTTTCTGGATGATGTGAGAGATAATAATTATGATGGACCTCCCAGTTTAGGATTGTCATGGAGTAAACTTGAAAGTAATTCACATAGGAGAATGCTCGGACTGGAAAATGATTCTAAAGGGATACTTGTAAAGAAAGTATTTCCAAATTCCCCTTTTGAAGGAATACTGCAGCAGAATGATGTTCTTTTAAAGCTGGATGATAAGGATATAGAATATGATGGGACAGTAGAATTCAGAAAAGGGGAAAAAACTGATTTCACTTATGTAAACCAGCAGAAAAAATATGGAGATAACCTAAGGTATGAGATTGTAAGGGATAAGCAGAGAAAATCAGGGTCGGTTAAACTTGAAAAGAAAAAAATAAGCTATAGTGTGGTAACAGGTGTAACCCTTGAAACACCTCCTTCATATCTGGTTTATGGTGGTCTTTTATTTGAACCGTTAACGGATAAATACATGATGTCCATCGGAACAGTGCTAGGATCTGTTTATGATAAGGAAGAAATTTATAAAAACTATAAGGAACTGGTTATTCTCGTAAGAGTTCTGCCTTTTGACGTAAATCTGGGATATTCAGACATAACTAATAAAATAATAGTAAAAGTTAACGGAGAAACATATAAGGACTTTAAGGATTTTGTACAGAAAGTGAAGAATACAAAATCACAGTTTATAGTATTTGAAACAGATAATGAAGATAAGATAGTATTGGATGTAAATGAGGTTGAAAGCCAGAAAGCTGAACTGATGGCTAATTATAATA
>CAYYAV010000051.1:0-9458 GCA_964469865.1 uncultured Fusobacteriales bacterium
AAAGATAAATTATATAAGTACCCAAAGGACAGAATAAGAATATGGTAAAAGAAAAGGTGAGTTTATGACTGTAAAGAAAGGATATGGTACATCTCATAGCAAAATAATATTAATAGGTGAACATTCTATTGTATATGGATATCCTGCTATTGCGGTTCCTTTAAAAAATATAGAAGTAAAATGTGAAGTAGAAAAGAACAAGGATAGAAATTTCCAATATGACTTTAGTGATGTTTTGTCTACGGCTGTATACAGTGCATTAAAGTACCTCGGTAAAGAAGGGGAGAAGCTTAAATATAAGATTGATTCATCAGTTCCCCAGAAAAGGGGAATGGGGTCATCAGCAGCTGTAAGTATAGCAGGAATAAAGGCAGTATTTGATTATTTCAGTAAGGAATTGCCAGAAGTTATACTGGAACAGCTTGTAAATAAGGCAGAAATAGTAGCACATAGGACTCCGAGTGGCCTTGATGCTAAGACATGCCTTAGTGACAAAGCTATAAAATTTACACGATACAGAGGTTTCGAAAATATAGAATTGAATACAGGCAGCTACCTTATAATTGCAGATACCGGAATACATGGTCATACAAAAGATGCTATAGAAAATGTAAAAAAACTTGGAAATAAGGCATCAGGCAGTTTAAAGATGTTAGGTAGACTGGCTGAAGACATGGAAAAGAGCATAAAGGAGAAAAATATTGTAGACATGGGGAAAAATATGACTCTTGCCCATATAGAACTGAAAAAGATGAATGTAAGTATAGAAAAATCAGATAATCTTGTAAAAGAAGCAATAAAATCAGGTGCTCTGGGTGCTAAAATGACAGGGGGCGGTCTTGGAGGATGTATCATAGCTTTAGCAGATTCAAAGGAAAAGTCTGTAAGAATAGCTGAAAAATTGATAAAAGAAGGAGCTGTAAATATATGGATGGAAACTCTGTAGAAAAAGTCAGATCTTATGCCAATATAGCAATTATAAAATATTGGGGAAAAAAAGACACAAAAAAGATGATTCCGGCTACGAGCAGCATTTCAGTGACTTTAGAAAATATGTATACTGAAACAGAGATATGTTTCGTAAAAGAAGAAGAAAGCAGGGACATCATAGGAGAACCGGAAGACCTGTTTTTTCTAAATGGAGAACTACAAAACAGTGAACAGAGAGAGAAGATATCAAAAGTAGTAGATATGTTCAGGGAAGATAGAAGCAGGATTGTAAGAATAGATACAAGAAATAATATGCCTACAGAAGCAGGGCTTTCTTCCAGTTCAAGTGGGCTTTCAGCAGTAATTAAGGCATGTAACAGGCTTTTTAAAAAAAATCTGACTAGAAGTGAACTGGCACAAATATCTAAATTTGCTTCGGGATCCTCATCAAGGAGCTTCTTTGGTCCAGTTTCGGCATGGGATAAAGATACAGGTGAAATCTATGAGATAAAAACCGGACTGAAGTTTGGGATGATTATGCTTATATTAGATGATCAGAAAAAGATAATATCCAGTAGAAAAGGTATGGAATTATGCATGAATACATCTACTAACTTTACTGAATGGGTAAGGCAGTCAGAAATAGATTATATAAATATGAAAAAATATCTGGAAGAAAATAATTTTGAAAAAATTGGAATATTAACAGAAGAAAATGCTTTAAGGATGCATAGTATGACTCTTACCGCTGTTCCTCCTTTTTCATATCTCACAGAAGAAACTAAAAAAGCTATGAATGATGTAAGAGACTTAAGGAAAAAAGGGGAAAGATGTTATTTTACTATGGATGCCGGACCAAATGTAAAAGTCTTGTGTCTTGAAGAGGATCTGGACCGGTTGTCTAATATATTTAGGAATAAATATAGGATTATTGCTTCAAAAGCCAAGGTGATAGCTGATGGAGACATTTAGAAAAACTGTAAAAACATGTGGAAAATTGTATGTAGGAGGGGAATATTCCATTCTTAAGCCTTATCAAAGTGCAATTCTTAAGAATATTGATATTTTCATGACTGCTGAGATATACTTTAATGGAAAAAATGAGTATGAATTAACATCTGATATGTATAATTATTCTGTCAGCATGGAATATGATAGTAATTATTCATTAATTCAGGATACTATAAGTCTAATGAATAACTACATCCTTCTACAAGGGAAAAAAATATTACCATTCAGACTTGAAATAAGTGGAAAAATGGAAAAAGAAGGCAAAAAATACGGGATAGGATCCAGTGGAAGTGTAACAGCACTTGTAATAAAAGCTATGTGTGAACTTTATGAAATGCGGATTTCCAAGGATATGTTGTTTAAACTGTCTTCATATGTGCTACTTAGACGGGGAGACAACGGATCTATGGGGGATCTGGCATGTATTGCCTATGAAAAGCTCATTCTATATACTTCTTTTGACAGGGAAGAAATAAGAAAAATTATTTTCAGCAAATCCATGGAGGAAGCTCTTAAAGAAGACTGGAAATATATAATAGAAGAAATATCAAGCAATAAAAGATATGACTTTCTTGTGGGATGGACAGGGGAACCGTCTATATCTTCGGATATGATAGACAGAGTAAAGAACGGAATGGACGAAGAATATTTTGAAAAAACACAGGTTCATGTTCTGAAACTGAAAAAAGCCATAGAAAGTGGAAATGAGCCGGAGATAAAAGAAAATATAATTGGAATGGGAAAACTTCTCCTTAAGCTGGATTCATCCATTTATAGTGAAAAATTAAAAAAATTAGTAGATTCTTCAGAAGGACTTAATTCATGTGCTAAGAGTAGCGGTGCAGGCGGAGGAGACTGTGGAATAGCTATATCTTTTAATGAAAAAGACAGCAGAATAATAATAGAAAGATGGAAAGAATTGGGAATAGAGTTGTTGTATTCTGAAAAACTATAGAAATAAAAGAATAAATAGGAGAGATAATGAGTAATAGGAAAGATGATCATATAAAATACGCATTAAAATATGAAAGTCCTTATAACAGTTTTGATGATATGGAATTGATTCAGAATTCCCTGCCGAAATATAATATTGAAGAAATTGATATTTCAACGGAATTTGCAGGGATAAGGTTTGAGTTTCCATTTTTTATAAATGCCATGACCGGAGGAAGCAGGAATGGAAGGGAAATAAATAGAAAACTGGCAAAGGTAGCTAAGAAATGTAGGATACTATTTATAACTGGATCTTATAGTGCTGCACTTGAAAATTTAGATGATGATTCATATAAAATAGTAAAAGAAGAAAATGAAGGAATTCTTCTAGGAACTAATATAGGCTCGGATAAAGACTATAAAGCCGCCCAGAAAGCTATAGAAGACCTAGAGCCACTATTCTTACAAATTCATGTAAATCTTATGCAGGAACTTATAATGCCCGAAGGAAGCAGGAATTTCAGAGAATGGGAAAAAAATATAGAAGAATTTATAAGAAAAATTAATATTCCCTTAATATTAAAAGAGGTGGGATTTGGTATGAATCCCGATACAATAAGAAGAGGGCTGGAAATGGGAATAAAAACTTTCGATATCAGCGGACGCGGAGGGACAAGCTTCGCATATATTGAAAATTCAAGGAGAAAAAATAGCCTTTCGTATTTAAATACCTGGGGACAGTCAACTGTAACCTGTCTTTTAAATGCCGGACAATACATGGATAAAGCTGAAATAATATCAAGCGGTGGAATCAGGAATCCGCTTGATATAATAAAGTCACTGGTCTTAGGAGCAAAAGCGGTAGGGATGTCAAGAACTATGCTGGAATTTGTGGAGAGGTATCCTGTAGAAGAAGTTATTGAAATAATAAATTCATGGAAAGAGGAATGCAGGATGATTATGTGTGCCTTAGGAGTTAAAAATATCTCTGAGCTTAGAAATGTAGGGTATATCCTATATGGTAAGGTGCTGGAATATACAAGGAATCAATACTTTATCGACAATAAATGAAAATAGGAAATATAGTAAAAGAAAACGTTTTCGTAATATACTGGATTAAAATTATATTTAATAGGAAAGAAGGAAAGAATATGAAAATTGCAATTGGAAATGATCATGTAGGGCTGGAACTTAAACCCTGTATAGTGGACTATTTAAAGGAGTTAGGTCATGAAGTCTATGATTTTGGTACAAATTCATCAGACAGGACGGATTATCCGGTTTACGGGCTGAAAGTTGCCGAATCTGTGGCAAAGGGGGACTGTGACTGCGGTATTGTCATATGTGGAACAGGAGTAGGTATTTCAATAGCAGCAAACAAGGTTAAAGGGATAAGGGCAGTAGTATGTAGTGAACCTTATTCAGCAAAGTTATCAAAGGAACATAATAATACAAATATCCTGGCTTTTGGATCACGGGTTATAGGAAGCGAACTGGCAAAGATGATTGTAAAAGAATGGCTGGAAGCTGTATTTGAAGGTGGTCGCCATGAAAAGAGAGTTACTATGATTGATAATATATAAAGATTTATAGGGGAAATGTCTTAAAGTTTAATTAAGGCATTTTTTAATGAAAAAATAATAAATCATGCTATTGACAAATCAAAAAAATGAGGTATATTATTTGTAAGTAAACGTTTACGTTTATTTATAAATTTAATATAGGAGATAAATTTAATATGAAAAATAATAAGAAGAACATCTCAATAAAAGAATTAGCTGATATGGCAGGGGTATCAATTGCAACTATATCGAGAGTTATAAACAGGAAAGGAGGATACTCAAAAGAAACTGAAGAAAAAATACAGGCACTTATAAAAGAGAAATCTTATCAGCAGAATGTAAATGCAAGAAGCCTTAGGACTCAAAAATCACAGACAATAGGGGTAATCCTTCCTGATATAAGTAATGAATTTTTTGCCAAGATAGTTCAGGCAATTGAAAAACAAGCTATAAAGTATAACTATACAGTACTTATCTGCAATACTGATGAAAATATCGATATTGAAAGAATGCATCTGAATAACCTGACAGGTCAACTTGTTGATGGAATAATCTATATAGGTGGAGAAATAAAGCTTGAAAAAAATGAAAACGGAAAGAATATTCCAATAATTTATATCGATAGATATATAGATGATAGAGAAATCTATATAGAATCAGATAATTATTATGGAGGATATCTTGCAACGAAAGAGCTTATTGAATCAGGATGTACAAAGATAGCTATAATGAAAGATGTAAGAAGAATATCATCAGCTCATAAAAGATATCAGGGATTTATACATGCCCTAAAGGAATATAAAGTCAAAATTGATGATAAGCTAATCTGTGAAGTTGAAGTGGTGGGCTATAGGGAAGCTAAGGAAAAAACATTGGAACTTTTAGATTCAGGGGAAGTCTTTGACGGGGTATTTGCTACAAATGATGCAATGGCATTAGGTGTCATGATGGCATTGAATGAAAGAAGGATAAAAATCCCTGATGAAGTAAAGATAGTAGGATTTGATAATGTTTCAGCTACAGAAATAGCAGGAATTCCACTTACTACAATAAATCAGAACAAACAGAAGATGGGAGAAATGGCAGTAGAACTTCTTATAGATAAAATCCTTCAAAGAAAAAATAATGTGAATAATATAAAGATACCTGTAAATCTTATAAGGAGAAGAAGTACAGAAAATTAAAGGAAAAATGGAGGTCACTAATGGTAAATGGGAATTTACTGGTAGAAATGAAGAACATTACAAAAAAATTTGGAATAGTTACAGCCCTAAATGAGATCTCCTTTAAGATTAACCGTGGAGAAGTACATGTTCTGCTTGGAGAGAATGGAGCAGGTAAATCAACGCTTATGAAAATATTAAGCGGGGTCTATCAGCCTACATCGGGTAAGATTATTATAAATGGAAGAGACTATGATTATTTATCTCCCAAACTTTCTTTTGATAATAAGATAAGTATCATTTATCAGGAATTAAGTGTTATAAATGAACTGTCTATCCAGGAAAATCTTTTTGTAGGAAAACTTCCTGTAAAAAAGATCATGGGCGTAGAAGTTGTAGATTATGAATACATGAAGGAAGTAACAAAGAAAATATTATCTAAGATTGGATTGGAACAGCATCCTGAAACACTTGTAGAAGAGTTGACAATAAGTGAGAAGCAGCAAATAGAAATAGCAAAGGCACTTGTGTCAGATGCCAATGTGATAATAATGGATGAACCGACAACTTCTTTAACAGAAAATGAAACCGAACACCTTTTTAGAATTATAAGACAGCTCAGGCTTGAAGGGAAAGGCATCGATTATATATCCCATAAGTTAAAAGAAATAAAGGAAATAGGAGATGTAGTTACTGTCTTAAAAGATGGGACAGATGTAGGAACAAAAAAAATAGAAGACGTCAGTATAAATGACCTTGTTACTATGATGGTAGGTAGAGAAATTAAATCACGTTATGATTCTGGAAATAATGAAAAAAGCAATGAAATTATCTTTGAAGTGGAAAATATGACAAGAACAGATGGAAAAATAAGAAATGTCTCCTTTAATATAAAAAAAGGGGAAATACTGGGATTCGCTGGACTGGTAGGATCAGGAAGAAGTGAACTGATGGAAGCGATTTTTGGTGTAAAACCTATAAAAAGTGGAAAAATAAAAATGTATGGAAAAGAGTCTGTTCCTAAAAACGAGTATGATTCAATAAAGAAAGGGATGGGATTTGTTACTGAAAACAGAAGGGAAACAGGATTTTTTCATAACTTTGATATAAAGCAGAATATTTCAATACTCCCATTTATAAAAAATTCCAGATTAAAAGGAATATGGGGTCTTGTAAATGACAGGGAAGAAAAAGAATACGCCTTAAAAGGGAAAAATCAGCTGAACATAAAATGTGCCTCAATAGATCAGAATATTACTGAGCTGTCGGGGGGGAATCAGCAAAAGGTAATCCTGAGTAAATGGATGATGGCAGATTCTTCATTAATGATATTTGATGAACCGACAAAAGGAATAGATATAGGGAGTAAGAGTGAAATATATACAATTATAAGGAAACTGTCTGATGAAGGCAGGATTGTTATGATGATTTCTTCAGAAATGCCTGAACTACTTGCAGTATGTGATAAAATTGCAGTTTTCAGAGAAGGACAGATAATTGAAATTCTCCCCATAGAAAAAGCTTCTGAAGAGGCAATTATGAAAATATTAACAAGTGAAGGAGAAAAGGCATGAAATCTAATTTTAGCATAATGTGGCAGAAATATGGAACTTTCGGCATTTTAATCATAGTAATGGTGATTTTTGGAATAAGCCAGCCGGGACTATTTTTCTCATTTGACAATATAACACAGATAATACTCCAAAGTTCAGTAAATATACTTATTGCATGTGGAGAATTCTTCGCAATATTGATAGCAGGGATAGACTTATCTGTAGGTTCAGTTGTAGCTTTGACTGGGATGTTTACAGGAAAACTGATGGTTGCAGGAATGAATCCTATATTTGCAATATTGATAGGGGGTATTCTGGCAGGAGCAATGATAGGACTTTTAAATGGATTTCTTGTCAATGTGACAGAACTTCATCCTTTCATTATAACGCTTGGAACTCAGGCGATTTTCAGAGGAATAACATTGATTATATCAGATGCTAGACCAGTTTTTGGATTTAATCCGATGTTTACCAGAGTAGTTGCAGGAAGACTGCTAGGAATACCTGTTCCAGCTATAATAGCTGTTATTATAGCCCTGGCGTTGGGGTTCTTAACTTCAAGGACGAAAGTAGGAAGAAATATATATGCCCTCGGAGGGAATAAACAGTCTGCATGGTTTTCTGGAATAGATGTCAAGTTACACACTCTTATAGTTTTTATAATATCCGGAACATGTGCAGGTATAGCAGGGGTAGTTTCAACAGCAAGGGTAGGAGCAGCTGAACCGGGAGCCGGTGCGGGATTTGAGACATTTGCCATAGCTGCTGCAATTATAGGTGGAACAAGCTTTTTTGGTGGAAAAGGGAAAATATTTGGAGTAGTGATGGGAGGGCTGATAATAGGAGTTATAAATAATGGACTGAATTTACTTACAGTACCTACATATTATCAGCAGATAGTAATGGGAGGGCTAATAATACTGGCAGTTACAGCAGATAAAATATTTGGAGGTAAGCAGAAGGGAGAATAGTATGGAAAATATAAAATTTTCACCATCACTTATGTGCATGGATCTGACAGAGTTTAAAGAACAGGTGGAAATACTAAATGAAAGGGCAGACTTTTACCATGTGGATATAATGGATGGACATTTTGTAAAAAATATAACACTGTCACCATTTTTTGTAGAACAGCTAAATAAAATTTCAAAGTTACCTATAGATGTCCATCTTATGACAGAATATCCTGGAGACTATATAGAAGAATTGGGAAAAGCAGGGGCTGCATATATTTCTCCTCATGCAGAAACTATAAACAAGGATGCATTTAGGATTATTAATAAAATAAGGGAAGCAGGAAGTAAGGTAGGCATAGTTCTGAATCCGGCTACTCCTGTTGACTGGATAAAGTACTACATCCATCTGGTTGATAAGGTAACCGTAATGACAGTTGATCCTGGATTTGCAGGTCAGCCTTTCATTCCTGAAATGATAGGGAAGATTAGGGAACTGAAGAAACTGAAGGAAGAGAATGAGTATTCCTATATAATAGAAATTGACGGCTCATGTAATGAAAGAACATATAAACGTCTTGTAGAAGCTGGAGCAGAAGTTTTGATAGTAGGGACATCAGGACTATTTAATCTTGATAAGAATTTAGAGATAGCCTGGGATAAGATGATAGAAATATACAGAAGGGAAACTGCTGAACTAAGATAAGGAGAGCAACTATGAAAAAAACGGACAGATATATCTTGGGAATAGATATAGGAGGAACAAATTTCAGAATAGGACTTGTTTCTGAAAATTATGAAATTTCAGAATTTCAGATAAAGCCTATAAAAGAGTTACAGAAAGGGGAATTCATAGATAATCTTGTCAAAAATATAGATTTCTACCTTAAAAAATATGAAGGAAGTATAGAGGCTGTAGGTATAGGATTTCCTTCAATTGTAAGTAAAGATAAGAAATATGTCTATTCCACGCCAAATATACCTAATCTGGATAATATAAATGTGACAGATAGCTTAGAAAATCTGATAGATATTCCAGTTTATATAAATAAGGATGTCAATCTGCTGATGCTGAAGGACGTAAAAGAAAATAATGTTCCTGATGATGCAGTTGCTATTGGGTTATATATAGGAACAGGATTTGGAAACGCTATATATATAAATGGACATATAATCGAAGGAAAACATGGGGTTGCAGGTGAATTGGGACATATTCCGGTATTAGATTCTGAGGAAATATGTGCTTGTGGAAATATAGGGTGTATTGAGATGCATGCTTCAGGGAAAAAATTAAGAATGATACTAGATGAGAACTTTCCTCAGACAGATATAAATGATATTTTCCTTAGACAT
>CAYYAV010000052.1:0-9435 GCA_964469865.1 uncultured Fusobacteriales bacterium
CTGAATTAAATTCAGCTATATTTGCTCCTGGAATTTCCATGGAAATAGCTTCAATACTCTGCTTAGGAAACTGAGGCTGGACAAGGATAGTTGTAATATTGTGTTCCTTAGCTTCTTCAATAATTTCTTTTATCTGTTTTGCAGAAGGCTCCTTCCCCTGATATTCCACGGCGATTTCCTTAATCGGATAGTCTTTTATGAAATATCCCAATACAGGATGATAGATCATAAAATATTTCTTAGTTTTTGAAGACATTTTTTCATTTATTTCTTTCTTAAATATGTTCAATTCTTCTATGAACATGGCATAGTTTCTTTCAAAAATATCTTTTTTATCTGGATAGGTTTGAATAAGCTTATTTTTAACGGATTCAGCAAATTCTGGCATCAGGTCTAGAGAAAACCAGAGATGAGGATTGAAATCCCCGTTGTCATGATTATCCTTATGATTATCTTTTTTATCATCATGTCCGTGGTCATCATGATTTTCAAGTAAGGAAGACTTATCTATATTTTCTAGGAGGTTGACTAATTTTTTTTTATCAGTTACAGTATCTGATATTTCCTTTTCAAAATTAAGGGCATTATAAGTGAAGAATAATTTTGATTTTTCCAGGGTCTTCAAGTCATCAGGTTTAGGATCAAAAAGTTCATGGTTCATGTTGGGCTGTATAATTGAGATTATTTCAAAATCATTTCCTGCAATTTTCTGGACAAGCCATTTTAAAGGAGGTATGCTGGTTACAAGGACTTCCTTGTATTTTTTCGTATTTTGTGTTACTGAAGATGAATTTCCAGGATTTTCCGTATCTTTAGAATTTGATGAACTGTCATTATTGCCGCATGATAACAGAAAAATTACAAGAGTTATTACACTTAATAGTCTTTTCATTATTATTTACTGTATGATGAACATGCAAATTAAATAATTTACAGATTATCATACTCTCCTTTCTATAAAATTTTTATTTCTTAGTTGCAATTATTATATTGTCCTTTAACAATGGAAAGCTATGATATGAAAGAGAATCCTTTTTCTTTAAGTTTGTCATGTCTTTCCATCAGCTCATGTCTATCTTTCAGATAATTCTGATAGAAATGCAAATCATTTGCATTTTTGATTATATATTAAAAATTCATATAAGTCAATAAAAATACAAATGAATAATTGAACATAGCTTTCAGTCTACAAAGTATATTCACATTGCCATAAGGGAAAAAGTATGTTATAATTTATAGACATAAAACTTTAGAAAAAAAGGTTGAAAATATGAGGATGAAATATAAATTATTATCCAGTTTTTTATTCTGCTTGACTTTATCAGCAATTTCCAGAGGTGATGAAGCAATAATAGAATTGGAGACTAACAAATCGACAATTGATATTGAAAATGAAGCAATGTCTGCAACTGACGGAGTTATATTGAAATACGGAGATATTTCAATAAGGTCTGACAGCTTAAAAAAGATAGAAGGACAGAATATACTATTTTCATATGGCAATGTACTTTTCAACCAAGGGAATCAGGTTGTAAAAGCTGAGCAGGTCATTTTTGATATGGATACGAAGCAGGCTAAAATAATAGAATCAGAAAGCTATGATACCAATCTGAAATTGAGATTTGGGGGAGAGGAAACCTTGAGTGAATATCCGAGGAAAATAACAATAAAAAACGGATGGTTCACAACAAGTCCTTATGAAGAGCCGAATTATAGGGTAAATGCAGATGAAATAGAAATTTATCCTGAAAGGAAGATAGTTGCCAGAAATATAGGTGTAAATGTAAAAGGGAAGACATGGTTTAAATTCCCTTATTATGTGGCATCGTTGAGACCTTCCAACAGAAGGGCTACTCTGTTCCCTTACTTTGGGTCTGATAGTGATAGAGGATTGTATGCGATATGGGGATTTGATTATGATAGGGGGCCTCTCGCTCAGGGATTTATTGATTTTGAGTTAAGTTCCAAAAAGAAACTGGCATTAAAATTTGCCAATGATTACACTCTAGGAGAAAGCAACAAAGGAAGCATAGTAGTTAACAGGGTGGTATTGCCAGTTACTAACGGTACAAGAAAGGTAAATGAATGGGATTTTTCAATAGAACATAATGTAGTAAATACACCTAAAAAAGAAAAGATAGACAGAAAATTCTATAATCTGGGTTACGGTATATGGAGCTTGAACTATAGGAATATGACGACTAACTTAATGAAAGCTGTTGACGGCGCTGATTTAAAGGATGATTACACGAGTTATATAAATAAATATAAGAAAATAGGATTTTATGATTTTAAGGTAAATCAGGAGCTTGGGAGAAATGGAGAGCTCAATTTTGATTATTTCTGGACACAGGATAAAGAAGCCCTGAAAGCCCTTACAGAAATAAATGACAAGATAGTAGAAGAAGATGATCTGGATCCTAGGAAGACAGATGTAGATCTTTACAGGAGGCTAAAATATACCAATGGAAACAGTGATATATTAATAAATATAGAAAACGAAGAATTTCTCGACGTTAATCCAGGATACATAGGTGATATAAATTCATACAGAAAAAAGGAGAATTATTCCATTGATTTTAAAGGTCCAAAAATTAAGCTGGATTATCTTAATAGTGACAAGGACGAATATGGAGAGCTTTTTGGACTGAAGGAAAGGGATGAGAGTGACTCTTCCATATTTGAAAGCAGGAATTACAGATGGATTCAAAAGGTAGCTTATGATAAAAGAAAAGAAACAGGACTAAGTTTTGGAAATTATTATCCATTTAGAAAAAGTGATTTTTTTGGCTACCAGCCAAAGACATTTGGAGAGTATCTGACTAATAACTTTTATTTTGGTGCATCTATAAAATATACAGAAATCAGGAAAAAAGAATATGAGTACGATTTTACCAGGGATAACAGTACATATAATACATTTTTCCTGACTCCTGTGCTTTCAGGGGAGACTGTCGATCATTATAATGAAGACAGGGTATACAAGACTTATGGTAAAACAGATACAGATGCAGGAAGTATAAATGCAGCAAGAAGGGCAAAAAAAATAATATATGAAAAATATGATTCTCAGAAGGTCAATATAGGGAATGATAAGATTGATCTTCCTTTAAAAGATTCCTATATTGGTTTTAATTATAGTTTTGAAAATAGAAACTACGGTGATACATATGTTCCTGAATTTAAGAATGGAAGAAAACAGGAAGATACAGATTCTAAGACAGGATATAAGATAAGAACTGATGCCGGTGGAAATGCTGTAACTCAAAAGCCTTCTGTAAAAATTCACACACTGGATACCAAACTATATACTACAATATTTGATAATACTGCGAGGACTAATAACAGATATGATATAAAAGTCACTAATGAAGCAGATGTGACTATCCAGAGAACAGAGGCTAGCAGTGCTATGGCTCTAGATGTTACAGATGGTAAGATGTATGATATTATAGAAACTCCGACAAATGCATTGGGACTGAAGAATGATTTTAATTTTTATCTCGGAAACATAAACTTGAATTACAGGTTTATTGCAAGAAATGACAAGCATTTTCAGGATAACTGGTTAAAAAATAGATATGTAAGGAATTATATTAAGGCTGATATTGACAGGAAGCGGTTTATAAGTGCTGATTTTGAAAGCAACGAAAGCTATGAATTTGAAAACTATAGAGATCAGAGAAACCTTAGTAGGGAATTTCAATATGGATATATAACAAATAACGAGAACCAGTTCCTCTATAAATTTACAGACAGGACAGCGGAATATTTTCCATATAATATTTCTTACGGATGGGATAGGGGAGTATACAAGGAAAAGGAGAGAAACCGAACCTTTTCTGCAAGTTTTAATCAATGGGGTATAGAGTACACTAATTTACAGGATACGATAAATGATATATTTGATACTGATGCCAGTGGGCTGCCAAGTGGGACACCAGCACTGAAATCAAAGTCAAATTTTCATAAAATCGGGTTTATATATGATACTTCAAAGATGAAGAATAAGAAATTTGAATCGGATCATTATTTTAAGGTAACTGTAGGAACAGGAAAGAAGACTTACAGATATTTGAACGGAACTCCATATACATCTGCTGACGATACATATGGATATGGTAAGGATTATCTGACTTTGGGAATGCTGTATAGATATGAAAATAATGCCAAGCCTAGATACCTAGCAGATGAAAATAATAAAAATAGGGAAACTGTCAGTGCAGAAAATAATACAGGAAATGTAGAATTGGTAAAAGAGTCCAATACGCAGGATTTTTCCATATCAAATGAGAATACTAGGACACAGAATATCTTTAATAATGTCCAGAATACAGATACGCTGCTAAGTACCGAGAAAGATAACTATAGTAACTATGTAGATGAAGAGCTGAATAAGCAGAACAGATTTGACCTTAATGAATATTTAAATAAAACACAGAATTCATCAAGATATAGAAAGTATTTTCAAATCGGGTTTGATATAGAGCTTGATGGAAGCGACTCATTATATAGTACAGACCTGAAAGGTCTTAATAGAATAAATGACTTTATATTCAAAGTTGAAGGAGGGTATACGGAAAAATTCTTTCTTTCATATCGGTATATAATGGAAAGACCTGACAGAATATACAGGAATGCTTCCTATCGTAACAGTTCCTATAACTACAGGCGTCATGACTTTGAAGCAAAATATGCTTTTGGAAAAGACCCTGATCAGCCGTGGTGGATAGGAACTAAACTTCAATATATACAAAATGGTGCACCGAACGCTTCAGATCCTGAAATATATGAGAGCTCATCCAGGGCATCTAAGGTAAATAAGATTACTCTGGGTCTTGTTACTTTAAGTCACAGATTTGAAAATATAGAATGGGAACTGGGGGCAGGGGCTAAATGGGATAAGCCTGATGACAAGAAGTTAGGATATTATCCTGTAGTAGTTCTTAAGTTTTCCCTGACACCTTTCCCTGAGAAAAGTATAAGAATGGGATATGATGAAGGGGCACCTACATTCGGTGTTGGATTATAATCTTATGAATAAAGTGGATTTTTCTTGAAGAATGGTGTAAAATATAAAATCGGAGAAATAAAAAGAAATTTAAAGGAGTAAAGAAATGATGGAAATGATACTGCCCGATGGCAGCAAAAGACAGCTGGAAAAATCGATGACTGTTGCAGAATTTGCCGGAACAATAGGATCAAGTCTGGGAAAATCGACTGTCGGGGCTATAATAGACGGTGTCCAGGTGGATCCGTCCCACATAATTGAAAAATCTGGAAGTATACAGATAATAACTGCTACGAGTGAAGAAGGGATAAACATAATAAGGCATAGTGCCGCACATATAATGGCACAGGCTGTACAGAGGCTGTTTCCAGGGACAAAGGTAACGATAGGTCCTGTTATAGAAAACGGATTCTTCTATGACTTTGATCCTGAAAAACCTTTTACAGAAGAGGATCTTGTAAAGATAGAAGAGGAAATGAAGAAAATCGTCAAGGAAGACTATCCTTTTACAAGAAGGGAAATGTCTGCCAAAGAAGCTAAGAAAATGTTTGAAGGAATGGGTGAGGACTATAAAATAGAGATAATAGATGACCTGGGAGCAGATACAGTAAGTATATATCAGCAGGGGGAATTTACAGACCTGTGCAGAGGTACACATGTGCCGTCTACAGGATTCCTGAAGGCATTTAAGCTCATGTCTACAGCAGGGGCTTACTGGAGGGGAGACTCAAATAACAAGATGCTTCAGAGGATATACGGAGTAGCATTTGGCAGCAAGAAGGAACTGGACGACTATCTGACAATGCTGGAAGAAGCTGAGAGAAGGGACCACAGGAAACTGGGAAAACAGCTTGACCTGTTCTTTGTAGATGAGCATGGACCGGGATTCCCTTTCTTCATGCCAAAGGGAGTGGAAATATTTAATAAGCTTCAGGAAATATGGAGGGTAGAACATAAGAAAAGACATTATGAGGAAATAAAGACTCCGATAATGCTGGATAAAGAATTGTGGGAAATTTCAGGGCACTGGTTCAATTACAGGGAAAACATGTATACTTCAGAAATAGATGAAAAAATGTATGCAATAAAGCCAATGAACTGTCCAGGATCAATAATAGCCTACAAGAACAACCTCCATTCATATAAGGATCTGCCGTTGAAATATGGAGAAATGGGACTGGTACATAGACACGAGTTCAGTGGAGCATTACATGGACTGATGAGGGTAAGGGCCTTTACTCAGGATGATGCCCATGTATTCTGTACAAAGGAACAGATAGAGGAGCAGATTATTGAAATAATAGACCTTTATGATAAATTTTATACGCTGTTTGGATTTGAATATAATGTAGAATTATCAACAAAACCAGAAAAAGCAATAGGTTCTGATGAAATATGGGCTATGGCGGAAGCAAACCTTGAATCAGCATTGAATAAGAAAGGTATTCCGTTTAAGCTGAATCCTGGAGACGGAGCATTCTATGGTCCTAAAATAGACTTTAAGATGAAAGATTCAATAGGAAGGATATGGCAATGCGGAACAATACAGCTGGATTTTAACCTTCCTCCAAGATTTGAAATGAGCTATATAGGTTCTGATGGAGAAAAGCATGAACCTGTAATGATACATAGGGCAATGTATGGAAGTCTGGAAAGATTCATAGGAATCCTTATAGAACATTATGCAGGGGCATTTCCTATATGGCTTGCTCCGGTTCAGGCAAGAGTGCTTACAATATCTAAGGAACAGGTTCCTTTTGCTGAAGAAGTGTATAAAAAGCTTCAGGCTGCAGGAATAAGGGCAGAAATAGATACGAGGGATGAGAAAATAGGGTATAAGATAAGGGAAGCTAACGGAGATCAGAAAATACCAGTACAGCTCATAATAGGAAAAAGCGAAGTAGAAAATAATGCAGTTAATATCAGAAGATTTGGCTCTCAGGATAGTGAGACAGTTTCTGTTGATGAAATTATAAAAATATTGAGTAAAGAATCAGAAGTGCCTTTTAAAAAATAATAATATAAAAAGTGGGTGATAGTTATGAATTATGATGATTTTGAGAAAGAAATTTATGGAAAAGATGAGGGAGCAGCACAGTTAACTTATGAAAAACTGGAAAAATTGGCAGCTTCAAAGGTAAAAGGGAGTATACTATGGATGGTTTTTGGGTTACTTATAACAGGGATAACGGGGTACTTCTTTATAAATTCCCTGATAATGGGAATTATACCTTCAAATATGCTGAGTATAATGATACCTGTGGCAATCGTTCTCGAACTGGTATCAGTAATAGCTTTTTCAGCATTAACGTATAAGGCAGGTGCAGGAGCATTGAGGGCCATGTTTATCTTCTACTCTTTCCTGAACGGAATAACTTTGTCGCTACTTGTCCTTCTCTATGATGCCAGCAGCATAATATATGCTTTCGGAGGAACAGTAGTGCTATTTACAGTTCTGGCTATATATGGATATGTTACGAAGGAAGACCTTTCAAAATATTCTTCTATTTTAAAGGCAGGGCTTATAGCTTTGATACTGATGGGAGTAATTAATATCTTTCTGAGAAGTGATGGATTGATGTGGATATCCTCCATACTTGGAGTAATAGTATTTATAATATTTATAGCAGTTGATGTAAATAGGATTAAGAACAATGTACTGTATTATGCAATTAATGAAGACATGTCAATAGTGGATAAAATAGAGATTCATGGAGCATTAAGCCTTTACCTGGATTTTGTAAACTTGTTTATCTACATACTGAGAATTATAGGAAGAAAGAAATAGGGATAATACACAGATTAAATAACAATATTAGGCTGTTTCATAATTAGGGATATGATTCTGGAGCAGCCCTTTTCTTATGAAAAACTTGAAATAATAACATATAAAGGAGAAAATTGATGAAAAGAAAGATAGAATGTGTTGAACAGTTCCATGAAATCTATAAATTAGGAAATTCAGAAATACCTGTAGGAAAATTGAAAAATGAAAAGGAAAAGCTTAGATTTGAGCTAATGAAGGAGGAGAATGAGGAATACCTTGAAGCAGCTGAAAGAGGTGATACGGTAGAAGTTGCAGATGCACTTGGAGATATGCTCTATATACTATGTGGGACTATAATAGAGCATGGGATGCAGGACCTGATAGAAGAAGTTTTTGAAGAGATACATAAAAGCAATCTATCTAAATTAGATGAAAATGGAAAACCTATATACCGTGAAGACGGGAAGGTAATAAAAGGACCAAATTATTTTCCGCCTGATATAAAGAAGATCATAGAGAAATATATGAATAGATAGGCGATGTTAAATATAGAAAAAATGTTTTTGAAGAAGCGGTAAAAGATGGAATGGGTATACAGTATGAAGATGATAAATCAATAATAGAAGTAGATTTTCAAAATAAAGATAAGAGCTTCGAAAAAGAAGTATTAAAATTATTAGAAGTAGAAGATTTATTTAGTGAGATAAATGATTAAAAAAGTATGTGGAAAGGGGAGAAGTAATAGGTGATTAAATAGTTAACAATTTATGCCCGATTATTTATTTTGCTTATTACGTTATAAGATGTGGGTATTATTTGCTTTTTTATCAGCATTATTTGCCGGAGGCACTGCTATTTTAGTGAAAATAGGAGTAAAAGATATAGATTCAAATGTTGCAACAGCTATCAGGACGATAATCATTGTCATTTTTACGTGGATAATGGTATTTGTAACAGGAAGTAATGTATCGGGTATTGATACAAGGTCAGCGATATTTCTAATATTATCAGGAGCGACGACAGGTTTATCATGGCTCTGTTATTTTAGGGCATTACAGCTGGGGGATATTAATAAGGTAGTCCCTATCGATAAATCAAGCATAGTACTGTCAATATTATTATCATTCATTTTACTGGGAGAAACAGTAACGGTTTATAAAATAACAGGGATGTTTTTAATTGCAATTGGAACATACAGTATGATTGAGAAAAAAGAATCTGAGAATAAAAAAATAGAAAATAGGAATAATGATATAAATAATAAAAAGAACTGGCTGTTTTATGGGATTTTATCAGCATTATTTGCAGCATTAACTTCTATTCTGGGGAAAATAGGGATAAAAAATGTGGATTCAAATTATGGTACGGCATTACGGACTATCGTGGTGCTAATAATGGCCTGGTTAGTTGTTCTTGTTACTAAAAAAGGAAAAGAAGTACAAAAAATGAATATGAAGACTTTCGTATTTTTAATATTATCAGGAATATCAACAGGTCTGTCATGGCTTTGTTATTACAGGGCTTTACAGGATGGAGATGTGAGCATTGTCGTTTCTATAGATAAGTTATCAATTGTAGTAAGCGTACTCTTTTCATATATAGTATTTAATGAAAAATTATCGAGAAAATCCTTTTTAGGATTTATAGGAATAATAAC
>CAYYAV010000053.1:0-9431 GCA_964469865.1 uncultured Fusobacteriales bacterium
AGAATTTTTAAAATATCACTATCTACTGACAGATCTATTGCTTTAATATCCTTTTCATTTGGTACGGTCTTGATATTCCATTCGGTATTTCGCATAATTAACTCCTCCATTAGTACAGTTATTTTATCATATTATATCTAAAAATAAAAGGAGGGATAAATTTAAAATTTGAGGCTGGCTATAGGAAAATGTAAATTCAGATATAAAATTAAAAAGATATTTTTTTGAAGAATATCCTAAACAGTTTAATAGTGGAACCGTTTTCTACTATTATTCTGGGTTCTGTCCTGGATAAATTTCAAATAAAAATATCTTTTTTTTTAACACATATGGTTTTTAAAGTAGATTTGTTATTTTAGAATTCCAATCAAATCACTGGTTATAAATGGGATGAATAATTGACCATTTCCAAAATCAGTAGCTTTTCCCTGATTAAAGAATATAATTATAGCATCGTCTTCCATATAGAATTTTTGCTGTTTTTTAGCCAGTCCTTCAAACTTATTTTTCTTCCCATCAAGAGTAGGAACTCCAAATTGCTTGATTTTATCATTGATTGCTGCATTCAAGGCATCATTATATCCGTTAACGAACAAATCTTTTAACTGAAGTGCCTTACCATTTTTCACGTTGAATGATATGGCCTCATTATAAGTAGTTACAGTATTATTTTTCCTGTCAGTCTTTGTCACATCAAAAAGTACGCTGACAAAATAGGCATTATTTCCTGTAATTTTATAACTTGCCTCATAAATTTCATTTTTATCACCTTTGAACATGGAAATAAACTTTTCCATATTCTTATTCATTTCCTTAATAGTTGCTGCTCCTGTGAAGATGGGATATGTTATATTTGAACCACCTAAATTTATTTTTTTATCAGTAGCTGAAACAGAATCAGCAGAAGACGGAACAAAATTCTGGAATGTAAAAGTAGTATCTACTTTTTCTTTTGCTGCATAAGATACATTGAACACAGCTAAAGCTAATAAAATTAATCCTATTTTTTTCATTTGCTATTCACCTCTAAGTTATTTTCTATTGATTATTATATAATAAAAAAGGTAAATTATCAAATTTCTAATCACATTCTAATAAATCCGAAATGGGTCAATAATACTATAATTATAGGAATATTGAAATAGATTAACTGTTATAACTTTTAATATGGAAATTTGATTAGTGATTATATATTTTTTAAACTTAAATATAAAAAAGCATAATAAATATATATATAAAGGAATGTATTTAAAACTTTAAAATACTTTCGAAATCAAAGTAGTTTTTATAATTTTTATTAAAATTGTAATATTAAATAGCAAAAGAATATAAAAAATAAAAAAAAAAATATATTTTGAAAATCAAATTATGTTAAAAGCAAAACAAAATAAGGTGTCAGAGACATAAATATAACCTTGACTAGAGTATATTTTAGTTGTATTATTAATTATGGAGAGAACTTAAAAAATGTAAATTTGTTAAAATAAATTTTTAAAATACAAACATTTTAGGAGGAACAATGGGTAAAGTAATGAAAACGATGGATGGAAATCAGGCAGCAGCTTATGCAGCATATGCATTTACTGAAGTGGCAGGTATATATCCTATTACACCATCGTCAAATATGGCAGAATACACGGATCAATGGGCTGCCTATGGAAAAACAAACTTATTCGGGACGCCGGTTAAGGTAGTAGAAATGCAGTCAGAAGCAGGAGCGGCAGGAACAGTACATGGCTCATTGCAGGCAGGGGCATTGACAACGACATTTACAGCATCTCAGGGACTACTTCTGAAGGTGCCTAATATGTACAAAATATCCGGAGAATTATTACCTGGAGTAATGCATGTATCTGCTAGAGCATTGTCAGCACAGGCACTATCAATATTTGGAGATCATCAGGATATCTATGCGGCAAGAATGACAGGGTGGACAATGATGGCAACAGGTTCTGTACAGGAAGTCATGGATTTGGCTGGAGTAGCACATCTGGCAGCAATCAAATCAAGGGTTCCGGTATTGCATTTTTTTGATGGATTCAGGACATCTCATGAGATTAATAAGATAGAAGTAATGGATTATGAAGTTTTTGATAGATTACTTGATAAGAAAGCCGTACAGGAATTCAGAGAAAGAGCAATAAATCCAGAACACCCTGTAACAAGAGGAACAGCACAGAATGATGATATCTATTTCCAGGCCAGGGAAGTCCAGAATAAGTATTATGACGCGGTACCTGATATAGTAAATGACTATATGAAGGAAATAACAAAGGAAACAGGAAGATATTATGCACCATTTGTATATTATGGAGCAGAAGATGCTGAAAGAGTAATAGTGGCAATGGGATCTGTTACAGAGACAATCAAGGAGACTGTGGACTTCTTAGCTAAGAAAGGTGTTAAAGTAGGTCTTCTGACTGTTCATCTTTATAGACCGTTTTCTGAAAAATATTTCTTTGAGGCAATGCCTAAGACAGTAAAATCAATAGCTGTATTAGATAGGACAAAAGAACCGGGTGCATTAGGGGAACCTCTATATCTGGATGTAAGGGCTCTGTATTATGGAAAAGAAAATGCTCCTGTCATTGTTGGTGGAAGATATGGACTCTCTTCAAAGGATACTACACCTGAACAGATGATAGCAGTTTACAAGAACCTTGCTCAGCCAGAACCTAAAAATCATTTTACAGTGGGAATTGTGGATGATGTGACTTTTACGTCTTTACCACTGGAGGAACCTGTATTTACAGGAAATGATGATGTGAAAGGATGTCTGTTCTTCGGACTGGGGTCAGATGGAACAGTAGGGGCAAACAAAAACTCTATAAAAATAATAGGAGATAAGACAGATTTATATGCCCAGGCATATTTTGCATATGATTCAAAGAAATCGGGAGGAGTTACGAGGTCACATCTGAGATTCAGCAAGGAACCTATCAGATCAACATACCTAGTTACAAAACCAAGTTTTGTAGCATGTTCTGTTCCCGCTTATATGGGGAAATATGATATGATTTCCGGGCTTCTTGAAGGAGGGACATTCCTTCTAAATACAATCTGGGAAAAAGATAAAGTTGTAGATACCATACCAAATGAAATTAAAAGGGAACTGGCTAGAAAGAAAGCTAAATTCTTCATAATAAACGCAACAAAACTTGCAAGGGAAGTAGGACTGGGAAACAGGACAAATACAATCATGCAGTCTGCATTCTTCTATCTGACAGAAATAATTCCTTATGAAGAAGCTAAGAAATATATGAAAGAATATGCTGAAAAGACATATGGAACTAAAGGTAAGGATATAGTTGAGAAAAACTGGGCTGCAGTTGATAAGGGTACAGAAGGCCTTGAGGAAGTCTTTGTAGATCCGGCATGGGCTAATCTTGAAGTCAATCAGGATATTATAGATGCAGAAAGACCTGAATTTGTAAAAAGAATAGCTGATCCAGTTAATGCAGTTAAAGGTGATGAACTACCGGTTTCAGCATTTATAGGATATGAAGACGGTACTTTTGAAAATGGGACAACTAACTATGAAAAAAGAGGAATTGCAGTCGACGTTCCTGAATGGCAACCTGATTTATGTATACAGTGTAACCAATGTGCGTATGTATGTCCTCACGCAGTAATCAGGCCATTTTTACTAGATGGGAAAGAGCTTGCAGGGGCACCTGAAGGACTTCAGACTATAAAGGCAATAGGAAAAGGATTTGAAGATTTGCAGTTTAAGATACAGGTTTCTACATTAGACTGTACCGGATGCGGATCATGTGTAAATGTATGTCCTGCACCTAAAGGGAAAGCAATTATCATGAAGCCGATTGAGTCCCAGATTGAAAGAGGAGAAGTTCAGAATACTGATTACATTTTTAACAATGTCACATATAAGGATAAGATTATGGGAAGAGGAACTGTTAAAGGTTCTCAGTTTGCCAAACCTCTATTTGAATTCTCAGGAGCATGTGCCGGTTGTGGGGAGACTCCTTACATAAAACTGATAACTCAGTTATTCGGAGAGAGGATGATGATAGCTAATGCTACAGGATGCTCTTCAATATATGGAGGATCGGCACCATCGACACCTTATACTACAAATTCATGTGGAGAAGGACCTGCGTGGGCATCTTCATTATTTGAAGACAATGCTGAGTTCGGATATGGAATGTTCCAGGCGGTTAATACAATACGTCATAGAATGGCTAAGATGATGACAGAATGTGAAGGTGAAGTAGCACCTGAACTGGCTGACTTATTTGTGGAATGGAGAGAAAATTTCAATAACGGAGAAAAGACTCTTGAACTAAGAGACAAGATGATACCTTTATTGGAGAAGGAAAGTGGAAAGACGGCAAAAGAATTATTTGAATTAAGGCAGTATATTGTTAAAAAGTCCAACTGGATGTTTGGAGGAGATGGATGGGCTTATGATATAGGATATGGAGGTCTTGATCATGTTCTTGCTTCAGGGGATGATGTTAATATTCTTGTACTGGATACGGAAGTATATTCAAATACTGGAGGTCAGGCTTCTAAATCGACACCTGCAGGATCTGTAGCAAAATTCGCTTCATCAGGAAAACCTGTCAAGAAAAAGGATTTAGCTGCAATATCCATGACTTATGGAAACATATATGTAGCAAGGATCTCAATGGGAGCAAATCAGAATCAGGCCTTAAAGGCTATAAAAGAGGCAGAAGCTTATCCGGGACCATCAATAGTTATAGCTTATTCTCCATGTATTGCCCATGGATTAAAAGAAGGTATGGGTAAATCACAGACACAGGAAAAACTGGCTACTGAAGTTGGATACTGGCCAATTTTAAGATTTGATCCTCAGCTGGCGGAAAAAGGAAAAAATCCGTTACAGCTGGATTCGAAATCACCAGCATGGGATAAGTATGAAGAATTCCTGAAAAGTGAAAGGAGATACTCAACTCTGCTAAATGAATTCCCTGAACAGGCTAAAGTGTTATTTGAAATGAATCTCAAGAATGCTAAGGATACATGGAATTATTATAAAAGAATGGCTGCTATGGATTATTCTGTAGAAGATTAAGAAAATTAAATAGATTTTATGACTCTATCTATAGTTACTGAATATAGATAGAGTCCTTTTTTTGAATTTTAAAAAAGGGCTTATTTTAAAAATGGAGTTGATATTGGATGGAAAATAATGTAATAATATAAACAGAAAATTTAATTGTCTATTCATAGAGGAGAAATAATGGAAATAAAAACAATGGGAGATATTTTCTATAATCAGATGGGCAGGATATTTGAAGTAAGGAAGATAGAAGAAGGGTTCGGAGAAAAATACCTCATATTCGGCCAGAAAGGCAAGGAAGATAAGCTGAAAGGGAGAATAGAGCGGTATTGTGTAGAAGATTCCTATGAACTGGTAATTTTTAAGACAAAAGGTACATTGGAACAGAAGCTATTTGATTCTAAAAGTACTCTTGACATATTAAGGATAGTCTATTGTATAAATGGAGAATGTGAATTTTCATCAGATAATGGAGAAGAAAAGAATGAATATACACTAAGAAAGGATAATATCCTGATTCAGAGAAGAAGTAGAAGAAGAAAAGAATATCATCTCCTTACGAAAGATTTTGAATGTATGATTCTGGAATTTTATCTTGATAAGCTTTACTTAAATCTTTTAGGAACAATAAATAAAGATGAAATCGGAAATTGGGAAGAAGAAAATATAAGGAAATTTGAAGAAGGGATTTATTACAGTATCAATATAACAAGGGAAATCAGGAATTTGTTGAAGGAAATACAGCATATGACCAGTATCACTAACATAAATAAATTTATTGAATTCAAGTCAAAAATTCTACAGATATTTCCTCTGATACTGGAACAACAGAGAAAATATCTGAAAGAGGAAGGAAAATTAAGTAGTGAGCTAGTATCTAAAATAAAGGAAACAATCAATAACACTTCGATAGAGAATATTCCTACAATAAAGGAGTTATGTGAAATCTTTTCCCTTAGTAGATATCAGATACATATGATATTTGAAAAAAAGGAAGGTATTGGAATTTTAGAGTACATACAGAAGAAGAAAATGGGATATGCAAAAAAACTTTTAACAGAAACAAATAAAAGTATACTTCATATATCCAATGAAATAGGATATGAAAATCCCAGTAAATTTTCAAGAGCTTTTAAGAAATATTATGGAATTTTACCAAGTAAATATAAAATAGAACTGAAAAAATAGGGCTCCACTTTTAAAATGGAGCCCTATTTTATTTTAAATCTGAAATAGGAATAATATCCAGTTATAGACTAAGAACTGCTCAGAACTTAAATGCAGAAATAAATATAAATCTATGTTAATATGATTAGGGATATTTTTAATATTTGGGCGAATATTAATGGAGATTTTAATATATAAATATAATTTTACTATACAAATTTATATATAAAAAATATTATGAATGTGTCTTTTGATAAAAAAAATATATAGAATTATAGAATAAAATAACGCTTATGTATAGTTTTTTTTATAAAAAAAAGTTATAATAAGTGGTATAAAAAACAATTTAAGGAAAGGAAAATAAAAAACAAAAAAAATTTTTTTTAAATGAAAAAAAAATAAATCGAAAAGATAAAATTAGGAATTAAGTAGAGAAAATAGATACCGGAAAGATTAAAAACCGGTAGTAGAAAAAATAAAAGATATACGATTCTACAGTTTCAAGATAGAATAGAAAAGGAGAAAAAATGAGTAATAATTTAAAAAGATTGTCAAAGGAATTGAGACGTTATGCAAAAAGATGTAAAGATATAAAATATACAGACAGCCTCCTCCTGACATTTCTGATTACAGGAATGTTCACTTTAGCCTCTTCTGTAAATTCTGCAGATAAGAAGATTGAAGAGCAGAAAAAGAATATAGGAAATTCCATATCAGATATGAGGCAGACATTCAGAAGGGCAAAACTCGAAAATAACAGGCTTCTGAAAGGTGCAAACCTGGAGCTGGTTCAACTTATGGAACAGGGAGACCAGATAGTAAAGTCGCCATGGAGTTCATGGCAATTTGGAATAAACTATTTCTACAACTCATGGAACGGAGTATATAAGGGACGAGGGGATAAAGCCGAAAAATATCCTTATGAAGGACTGTTTACAAGAGGGGAATGGTGGCAGAGAAATGTATCGCCAACAAGCAAGACGTACAGCAGGGTAGCTTCAACAGATGATCCGAATTCATCATTGACAAACACAAGGAAAGATTTAGGGCTTACTTACGGATTAGTTGGAACTAAGGAAGTAGAAGATTTAGGAGTGACCTTGATTATAGAACCTAAGATAAATATAAGCATTCCAGCTATACCGAATTTAACTGTAAATCCAAATATAATAACTCCCAATGTAAGGTTTACTATACCTGATGTATCAACGGTGACTTTTACCCCTACGACATTGCCGGATATAAGTCCTAATGTATTTAATCCACCGACACTTGATCAGGTAGCTACCGGATTTGCACAGGATATGAATGGGACAGCATTTTACCTTGAACCGAATGTTATAATGAATAATTCTTCATCGACGGCAAATGCTGCAGGAACAACAGTTACTATAGAGGATAATGGGTTTACGGTAGACGGAGCATTTACCTATACCGGAAGAAAGGATAATAATTCAACGAGTACAACAGCAAACAGAAGTGGGAAGGTAACTGCAGCAGATGCACAGGTAACAGGTATTGTAGATGGAACATGGCTGTTTGATGAGTCTAATCCGAAAGTAGACAATTCGACTATAACTGCAGCACAGGGAACGAGTAATATAGTAAATTCGACAGCAGCGTATAATTCATATAATAATGCTACAGGAACAGCATATAGAAGTGGAACTCCTTCATCACCTCAGACTGTATTCAGCTTTACTCAGTATCAGCAGGATGATACTGTAAAACCGGGAAATACAACTTCTACTTCGGATATAGCGGGAGACTGGATTGTAAAAAATAATACAGTCGATCCTATACTGAGAAATAAAAATTATTCCAATACTTTAAGGTTTATAAGTGTTAACGGGACACATGTCGCTTCTTTCTATGATCCTATGAGAGTAAACTTTAATGGAAACTTGAACCTTTATGGAAGATCAGCTTTTGATACACTGACAAGCAGAATTTATAATGGATGGACTCATATGACCGTAGCTGTGGAGCAGCAGGCTGCCAGTGCGAAAGAGTCAATTTTTACAAATAACGGGAACATAACATTAGAAAGAGAAGCGGCAAAGGCAGCTGTAAGTGCTTCAGATGATGCATTAGGATCGTTCCTTATAGGTATGACGGCAATGATAGAAGATTATGCACAGTATCAGCCTGTAACAGGAAATGCAGTAAATTCTAGAATTTATTCAGATATTACATATAGACCATGGGCTTCAGAAATGAATAATAATGGAACAATAAATGTAAACAGTGTTGAAAGTATAGGGGTAGATTTTTCTGAATTCAATTTCAGTGCAGATGCAACAGGAATAGGAAATAACACAGCTAAGCAGGCGGCATGGGGGAATAAAGGGTCGCTTAGAATATATATGAATACAGGAGATATAAATGTAACAAGTACGGATCCTGGTAATCTTTCAACTGTAAGAGGAAGTTATGGAATAAGGGTTCCTAATATATTTAATGGTGGACGATCAGGAAAAAGTGTAGATACAGAAGGAATTTACTATGATGAAACAATAATAGACGGAAATGAAGGAACTGTTACACTGACAGGTAGTCATAATGTCGGAGTTTCAATATCAAAAAAAATAGGTGGATCCGGAACAACAGCCGATACTTATACAGAAACTCAACAGACAGTTTCATCGGGAGCATACAGTGGAATATATACAATAGGAACAGGAACTATGAGTGTGTATAACTACCAGACAGGCATAGGTGCTAATGGCACAGGTGTAGGGGGAGTAGGAACTACACATGGAATAGGTACTGCTAAGACCCTTGATAACACTGGAAGAACTGCGACTGATCTTATAGGAAATATCTATAACTTAAGTATAGTAGTAGATGGAAAAGAAAATGTAGGTTTTCTAAGAAACTATGATTATATGTATAACGGTAGATATGGAAACTATTCTGCAGCTACACAGGCATTGGCACAAAATGATTTTAATATAAAGGATACACATGTAAAATCTATTAACTTTACTTTCACGACAGATGGAGGAGTATTATTCAGAACAGACAGATTCGGTATTAATCTGGAAAAAGACCTTACAGGAATGCAGGCAGTAAATCCTGGAAATGCGAGTGCAGCAGATGGAAGATATAATATTGTGATGCTCTCTAATGGAACTTTAAATCCTAATGACACTGTAGTCCCAAAGGTAAAGAACACAGGAGATATAACTGTATCAGCAGGGGGTCAGAATGTAAT
>CAYYAV010000054.1:0-9330 GCA_964469865.1 uncultured Fusobacteriales bacterium
CCTTGAAAAGAAGATACCTGTAGTTATTGTTTCAAGTTCAGGAGGAGCAAGAATGCAGGAAGGAATACTGTCCCTTATGCAGATGGCTAAGACTTCAGGAGCAGTTAAAAAACTGAATGAAGCGGGAATACCGTTCATATCCGTTCCGGTAGATCCGACTACAGGAGGAGTTACAGCATCCTTTGCCATGCTAGGTGATGTAATAATAACGGAACCTAATGCATTAATTGCCTTTGCAGGTCCTAGAGTTATAGAACAGACGGTAAATCAGAAACTTCCAAAAGGATTTCAAAGAGCCGAATTTTTATTGGAACATGGGATGGTTGACGTCATATCTGAAAGAAAAGATCTTAAAGCGACAATTTACCGAATAATAGAAAAACTGATATAACTTTGGAGGAAGACATGGGTATAAGAGAAGATATAAGAGAACTGGAAAATAAGATAGAAGAACTGAGACGTTTTTCACAGGATCAGAATATTGATTTTTCCAAGCAGCTGAAAGAACTGGAAAAGAACCTTGAAGAAAAATATATGGAATTTAACGAAAATGAAATGGATTCATGGACAAGAATCCAGATATCAAGAAATCCGCAAAGGCCTTATACACTTGATTATATAAAGACTCTGACACAGGATTTCATTGAACTGCATGGAGACAGGCTTTCAAAAGATGATCATGCCATAATCGGAGGACTTGCAACGGTAGACGGTTATAAGATAATGATAATTGGTCATCAGAAGGGAAGGGACATAGACTCCAACATGTATAGGAACTTCGGAATGGCAAGTCCTGAAGGATACAGGAAGGCACTTAGGCTTATGAGGATGGCTGAAAGGTTCAGACTGCCTATACTGACATTGATAGATACGGCAGGGGCTTACCCAGGAATTGAGGCAGAAGAGAAGGGGCAGGGAGAAGCTATAGCTAAAAACCTGGCTGAAATGTTCGGATTGAAAGTACCCATAGTATCTGTAATAATTGGAGAAGGAGGAAGTGGAGGGGCACTCGGAATAGGAGTTGCTGACTCAGTATTAATGATGGAAAATAGCATCTATTCAGTGATTTCTCCTGAAGGCTGTGCTTCAATACTTTTTAATGATTCTACAAAGGCTCCCGAAGCTGCAAAAAGCTTGAAGATGGATGCAATAAATCTTAAGAATCTGGGGGTTATTGACGGAATAATAGAAGAACCTGTAGGAGGTGCCCACAGGGATATCGAAAAGGCTGCTAAGAATGTTAAAGCTTCCGTATTAAAGGAATTTAAAAAAATAGACAAGTTTACAATAGAAGAATTGTTGGAAAGAAGATATGAGAAATTTAGGAATATGGGAGAATTTTTTGATATGTCGGACGAAAACTAACAGTAATTTTTAATTACTGTTAGTTTTTTTAAAATTAAAAAAAGAAATAAGCATTGAAAAAAATAGAAAAAAATGCTATGATTATGTGATAGTATAAACTGGTTATATGAAAAGGAGAAAAGATAATATGAAAAAAATTGCAGTCTTGACAAGCGGAGGAGACTCACAAGGTATGAATACTGCAGTGAGAGCAGTAGCCAAAGCTGCTATAAGTAAGGGGATAGAAGTATATGGAATAAAAAGGGGATATAAGGGCATGCTGGAAGATCAGATATTCCATATGAGCTCACTAGATGTAAGTGGAATTGCTGATCAGGGAGGAACAATACTGCTGTCAGCAAGATTACCTGAATTTAAGAATCCTGAGATAAGGGCTAAAGCTGTTGAAAATTTGAAAAAAAGGGGAATTGAAGGATTAATAGTGATAGGTGGAGACGGATCTTTCCATGGAGCACACTACCTGTATGAGGAACATGGAATAAAGACTATAGGAATACCGGGGACAATAGATAACGATATTGCCGGAACAGACTATACAATAGGATATGACACGGCTTTAAATATAATACTTGATGCAATATCTAAATTAAAGGATACTGCCATATCACATGAGAGAACTTACTTAGTTGAAGTAATGGGAAGAAACTGTGGAGATCTGGCATTATATTCAGCTATAGCAGGCGGTGCCAGTGGTGTAATGATTCCTGAAGTTAAATCTTCTATAGATGATATATCTGAAGTCATAAAGAAAAGAAGGGCTCAAGGGAAACTGTATGATATCATCATAGTTGCAGAAGGTGTAGGAAATGTCCTTGAAATAGAAAAGGAACTGTCTAAAAAAGTAGATACTAGCATAAGAGTAACTATACTGGGGCATACTCAAAGAGGTGGAGCACCTACAGCGTCAGACAGGATATTGGCCACTAAGTTAGGTGTAAAAGCTGTAGAACTGCTGGTTGCCGGAGAAGCAGGATTAATGGTAGGAATGCAGAGTGGTGAAGTGACTACTCATAAACTTTCTTATGCATGGGAAAATTATAATAAGACTTCAGAAGAAGACTATAGAATTGCAAATATGTTATCAGTATAATATATATTTAGCATAATAACTAGAAAAATCAGGAGGAAGAAAATGAAAATAAAAATGACGAAAGTTATTTGTACAATAGGACCAAAATCGGAAAGTGAAGAAATGCTGACTAAATTAGTTGAAAGCGGAATGAATGTAATGAGACTGAATTTTTCACATGGGGATTATGAAGAACATGGGGGAAGAATAACAAGAATCAGGAATGTTATGGAAAAAACAGGGAAGAATATTGCAATATTACTTGATACAAAAGGACCTGAAATACGGACAGGGAAACTTGAAAATGATCAGGATGTATTACTGGAAGCAGGAAATAAGATAGTAGTAACAACAGATTATTCATTTATAGGAAATAAAGATAAAATAGCAGTTTCATATCCTGGACTTGTAAACGATCTGAAAGCAGGAAACACTATACTCCTGGATGACGGACTGATAGGCCTTGAAGTTGAGTCAATAAATGGAAATGAAATAACTTGCCTAATAAAAAATACGGGAGAACTTGGCGGAACAAAAGGTGTCAATTTGCCGGGAGTATCGGTAGGGCTTCCTGCATTGTCGGAAAAAGACAAGTCGGACCTGAAATTTGGATGTGAACAGGGAGTGGACTTTGTAGCAGCTTCATTTATAAGAAAGGCTTCAGATGTTGCTGAAGTCAGAAGAGTGCTGGATGAAAACGGGGGACACAATATAAAAATAATGTCTAAGATAGAAAGCCAGGAAGGAATTGATAATTTCGATGAAATCCTTGAATTAAGTGATGCAATCATGGTTGCCAGAGGGGATCTGGGAGTAGAAGTACCTGCTGAAGAAGTTCCTTTTATGCAGAAGATGATGATAAGAAAATGTAATAAGGCAGGAAAACCTGTTGTAACGGCTACACAAATGCTGGATTCGATGATAAGGAATCCAAGACCTACAAGGGCAGAGGCGGGAGACGTTGCAAATGCCATATTAGATGGAACAGATGCAGTAATGCTTTCCGGAGAATCTGCAAAAGGTAAATATCCTGTAGAGGCGGTACAGATGATGGCGACTATATCTAAAAGGACTGATGAATTCAAGAAATTTAAGACTATAGAAAAACCTACTACAGATATAACTATAACAGAAGCAGTATCAATGGGAGCTGTTGAAGCTTCCCAGCTACTGGATGCTAAATTGATCATCTGCTGGACTAAGACCGGAAGGGCAGCAAGAATGATAAGAAAATATGGTCCGACAGTACCTATATTGGCACTGACTGATAATCCTCAGACAGCGAGACAGCTGGCAGTTGTAAGGGGAGTAAGGGCATATGTTGCTACAGGACTGGATAAGACGGATGATTTCTTTGAAAAAGCAAGGAAAGTAGCTATAGAGCATGAAGAAGATATAAAAGCCGGGGATTTAGTTGTACTGGTGACAGGAATTTCAGAAACAGGAACAACAAATACTTTCAAGGTAGAGAGAATAGGAGATTAAAAAAATCATAACTATAGAGGAAAAGGGGAAATTCACTTCCCTTTTTCTTTATCAGTATGGGTAATCAGGTGGAAAATGAAAAAATTAGATGAATTGATAGAAGTTTTTGGGAAACTTCCCGGGATAGGAAGAAAAAGTGCTATGAGGATAGCCTTTGATATTCTTGAGAAAAGCGATATAGAAATAGAGAATATGCTGGATACGATAAAAGAAGCCCATAAGAATATAAGACACTGTTCCCTGTGTGGAAATCTGACAGAAAATGATATATGTGAAATATGCAGCAGTGAAAGCAGAAACAGGGGTATCATATGTGTTGTAGAAGGGGTAAGAGATATAATAGCCCTTGAAAAAGCGGAAACATATAATGGACTATATCATGTATTAGGTGGTAAAATAGATCCCCTGAACGGGATAACCATTGAAGATCTTAATATAGGGAGTTTAATGGAAAGAATTGATGAATCTGTAAATGAAGTAATAATAGCCCTTAATCCGGATCTGGAAGGTGAAACGACTACATTATACCTGACAAGGATACTTAAGGAGAAAAATGTGAAAATCTTTAAGATTGCAAGCGGAATTCCTATGGGTGGAAATATTGAGCATACAGATATCGCCACTCTTGGAAGGTCGCTTGAAGGAAAAGTGGAAATAGAATAGAATATATTCCGGAGAGATGACAGGAAAAGCAAGGTTTAAGATATGTAGTGAAATATATCAGGACTGTAGTAATAAGAATCTAAGGGAATACATTAAATATATAAATTAAACTATTGCTTTTATTATCAAAATATGTTATAGTAAGAATACAGTTGAATAAATAACTTATCAAGAGAGGTACAAGGGACTGGCCCGCTATTAGTACCCAGCAACCTATTATTTATAATAAGGTGCTAAATCCTGGCATGTAATGCGAAGATAAGAATGAAAAAGTTCTCTTCGTCGGAAGAGTTTTTTTTATGATGAATTCTTAATATAAAGATAAAATTTTAGGAGGAAAAAATGGCAAAGAAAATTTATTTTACATCAGAATTTGTATCTCCGGGGCATCCTGATAAGATATGTGACCAGATATCAGATGCAGTTCTTGATGCATGTCTGAAAGATGATATAAATGCAAGGGTAGCATGCGAGACATTTGCGACTACAGGATTAGTCATTATAGGAGGAGAAATAACTACGACGACTTATATAGATATACAGGATATAGTAAGAAGCAAGATATCGGAAATAGGGTATAAGCCCGGAATGGGGTTTGATGCCGACTGTGGTGTAATGAATGTGATACATTCCCAGTCTCCGGATATCTCAATGGGAGTAGATACAGGAGGAGCGGGAGACCAGGGAATAATGTACGGAGGGGCAGTAAATGAAACTGAAGAGTTAATGCCCCTGGCTATGACTCTTGCAAGGAATATAATAATAAAACTGACAGAACTTACAAGAAATAAGACACTCTCATGGGCCAGACCTGATGCCAAAGCCCAGGTTACATTGGCATACAATGAAACAGGAAAAGAAATAGAGTATGTAGATACCATAGTGCTTTCCGTACAGCATGATGAGCATGTAACAAAGGAACAGATAGAAAGGGAACTGAAAGAACTTGTCATAAGGCCGGTACTTGAAAAATATAATCTGGATTACAGTAAAGTCAGAAAATATCATATAAATCCTACAGGAAGATTTGTCATAGGAGGTCCTCATGGAGATTCAGGGCTTACAGGGAGAAAAATAATAATAGATACTTATGGAGGATATTTCAGGCATGGAGGAGGAGCCTTTTCAGGAAAGGATCCGTCAAAAGTAGACAGGTCCGCAGCCTATGCAGCAAGATGGATAGCTAAGAATATAGTTGCTGCGGGGATAGCTAAAAAGTGTGAAGTTCAGCTTTCATATGCTATAGGAGTAGTAGAACCTGTTTCTATAAGGGTTGAAACTTTTGGGACAGGGACTGTTCCTGAAGTGGAAATAGAGGAAGCGGTAGAAAAAATATTTGACCTTACACCTAGGGGAATTGAAAAATCACTGGAATTAAGGACTCCTAGCTTCAGATACCAGGATCTTGCCGCATTTGGACATATAGGAAGGACAGACATCGAACTGCCTTGGGAAAGGTTGAATAAAGTAGAAGAAATAAAGAAATATATAAACAGTATATAAATATATATATAAAGGTATAAATATATATAGAGGAGAAAGAAGTGAAAAAAAGCAGAATCTTAATATTGCTTATATTAACCGGTCTTGTAATAAGCATATTTTTTAAAGTAAAGGAATTAAAAAATAAAGTAGGAGAGGAAGTCATAGTATTTAATCTGGGGAGTGACTATAATACCCTGGATCCGCACCTGTTTACAGAAATGATAGCCGTTCAGGTGGATTCCTCCATATATGAAGGTCTACTGACATTAGACAGGGAAGGGAATTATATGGGGGGAGTGGCAGAAAGCTTTGTTGAAAAAGGAAATAAGATAACATTTAAAATCAGGGATAATGCCAGGTGGAGTGACGGGAGCCAGATAACCGCAAAAGATTTTGTTTTTGCCTTCAGAAGGGTTCTGGATCCAGAAGTTGCAGCACAGTTTTCAGAAATGCTGTTTCCCGTAAAGAATGCAGAAAACTATTATAATCGAAAAGTTCCTGCAGAAGAGCTCGGAATAAAGGCAATAGATGACAGGACACTGGAAATCGAACTGGAACATCCTACGGCATATTTCAAATATATCCTGACTTTACCTATAGCTGCTCCCTTAAAAAAAGAGTTCTATGTTAGCAGGGGAGACAGATATGCCATAAAACTGGAAGATTTCTTATTTAACGGACCGTATAAAATAGTAAAGCTGGGAGAAGACGAGATAGAACTGGAAAAGAATGAGAATTACTGGAACAGGGATAATATAAAAATCGGAAGAATAAAATATATAATATCTAAGGACTTCAGAGTGGTTGACAATCTCATAAAAAATGGAGAAATAGATATGTCCCGTGTAGAAAGCTACAACCTTGAAGATTATAGGAAGAAGAACGTAGCAGATACTTTCCTAAATGGAAGGGTATGGTATCTGGAATTTAACCTTGAAAACAGATATCTGAAGAATGAAAAGTTAAGGAAAGCCATTTCTATCGTCATAGATAGGAAAAAATATGTAAAGGAAATAAAGAAGGATGGGTCGGTTCCTGCAAAATCCGTAATCAGTAATATAATATCGGGATATAACGGAAAATACAGGATAAGTCACCCTGACGATAACTATTTTAAGGATAATGACATAGCCGAGGCTAAAAGACTATATACGGAAGCGTTAAAGGAACTGGGAGCAGATAGACTGACACTAAATCTTCTTTCAGGTAATTCAGACCCGGAGATACTGGAAATTCAGTTCATTCAGGAAGAATTAAGGACGAAGCTCGGACTGGAAACTGATGTCCAGACGGTTCCATTTAAGGAAAGGCTTACAAGGACAAGGGCAGATGACTATGATATAGTATTGAATACATGGTCACCGAAATATGATGACCCGTTATCCTATCTGGAAAGATGGAGGAATAAGAAAAATGAGGGTGTATGGTCTAAAGTGAAGTATAATGATCTCGTTGATGAAATATCAAAGATGCCAAATTCTGCAGAAAGGGACAGGAAAATAAACATAGCTGAAAGGATACTTGTAGATGAGACAGTTATTGCACCATTATATTACTCTGTGGAGAATCATTATAGAAATTCTGGGATTGAAGGAATAGTACGGAGGCCTATTACAGGAATTACAGATTTCAGATGGGCATACATAGGGAAATAGGTTCCATAACTTCCCTTATAATATTATAAAATCCAGAATGTATGTAGAAGAGATAAATTACTATAATGAAATTCTAACAATAAATAATGTGAAAACTATTTACTTAATAGTACTTTTTTATTATAATATAAGGTAAAGAAACAAATTATCAAGTTGAAAGGATTGAGTATATATGAAAAAAACAGTTTTATTATTAGGGATAGCAGCAGTATTATCATCATGCAGCCTAGTAGGAGGGACAATAGGAGCAGCAGGAAGTGTAGTAGGAGGAGCATTAAGTGCCGGAGGTAAGGTAATAGGCGGATTGATAGGTGGGAAAGACGGAGAAATAAAGGCAAAGAATGCGAAGTATAAGTTTTCCGATGTAGAAGTACTTGTAGAAGACAATATGACAACAGTGACAGGAAGCCTGTCCCATAACGGAGCAACCAAGGAAAATCTGACAATAGCAGTTCCATGTTTCAATAGTAAAAATGTAAAAATGGGTGATGCAGTGGATACGGTATCTATCCTTGAAAAGAATCAGAAATGGGATTTTACGGCTACATTGAATGAAGGAGATGTTAAATACTGTAAGATAAATGATACATATATAACAATAAATTCAGAAAATTAGTCTGAAAAGGAGATTATGATGATTGGTATAATAGTGGCAACAGATGAGGAAGCTCAGGCGATAATGAGTGAAATGTCAGAGATAAATAAGGAAGAAATTGCCGGAATAGATTTTCATATCGGAAAATTTTCAGGAAAAGATGCAGTATTCGTACAGGCAGGAATAGGAAAAGTAAATGCAGCTATAACTGCAACTCTGCTTATATATAAGTATAAGGTAGGACAGGTAATTTTTTCGGGAGTTGCAGGCTCCCTTGATGAAAGTGTACAGATAGGAGATATAGTCGTCGGAACTGACACTGTCCAGCATGACATGGAAGTTACGGAATTCGGATACAGGAAAGGTCAGATACCACAAATGCCCGTCTGGAGCTTTGAATGTGATAATACCCTGATAGAAAAAGTCAAAGAGATAGAAGATGATAGCCTGAAAATATATTATGGAAGAATTCTTACCGGAGATCAGTTCATAAGTAGTAAAGATATGAAGATAAATCTGGGAAAAGAATTTAAGGCCCTCTGTGTAGATATGGAAAGTGCTGCCGTTGCTCAGGTATGTTACAGATTAAATACGGAATTCCTGATTATAAGATCCATTTCTGACTCACTGACAGACAAATCGGGAATGGAGTATCAGGAATTTGTCAAACTGGCTTCAAATAATTCAAAAGAACTGCTGAAACGGATATTAATCTAAAGTTTGAATAGAGAGGTGGAATATGAGTTATCGTTTAAATCCTTATAAGATATTGAGATTTATCGTAATAGTGGCTTTTTTAAGTTATGCCTTTGTAGAAATTAAGGAATATTCTAAAAAAAAGAAAGAAAAAACAGACAATGTCACTAAGACCCTGGAAATAAGAAAAAATAATTTTTCAGATTCAGATGAGGCGAAGAAGAAGATTACAAGTACAGAAAAGACAGGGGATACAGCCGGGGTAAAAGAGGAAAAGGGAGAAAATGCTCAACCGGAAACCGGACAGCAGGCTGTAC